>JAYNPV010000061.1:4698-9218 GCA_038113925.1 Gammaproteobacteria bacterium
GTGTCAATCCCGATGAGTTTTACGTGCACAAGCAGACGCTCGCGGCGGGCCGCCCGGCGATCTTGCGACGTAACCGCGGCTCCAAGGCAATCAAAATGGTCTATGGCGCAGCCGCCAGTGCCGGGAAATCGGTGGAGACGGTGGATGTGGATCGCGCCGAGCAGATGCGGTTTTGCCTGAGTAATGATGAGGTGGAGTCCCTTGCCCGTCAGGCGATGCAGATCGAAGAGCATTATGGCCGCCCCATGGATATCGAGTGGGGTAAGGATGGTGAGGACGGCAATCTGTATATCCTTCAGGCCCGCCCGGAGACCGTAAAAACCCGTAGCGATAGCCAGGTGCTGCGTCGGTATCAATTAAAAGAGCAGGGTGAATTGCTGGTGAGTGGCCGCAGCGTGGGTCAGTCTATTGGTGTCGGCACGGTAAGAGTGATTGCCGATGCGACGGAAATGGACAGCCTGCAGGGCGGAGAAATTCTGGTTACCGACATGACCGACCCCGATTGGGAACCGGTGATGAAGCGGGCCTCTGCGATAGTCACCAATCGCGGTGGCCGAACCTGTCATGCGGCTATTATTGCCCGTGAACTCGGGGTGCCAGCGGTGGTCGGTTGTGGTGATGCCACCGAAGCGCTGGTCAATGGCCAGCAGGTGACTGTCTCCTGCGCCGAGGGGGATACCGGCCATATTTACGCCGGCGAGCTCAACAATGAAGTGACCGAGGTAGCGCTGGATAAGATGCCCGAGCCGCCGACCAAAATCATGATGAACGTGGGCAATCCGGAGCGCGCATTCGATTATGCGACCCTGCCCCATGCCGGGGTTGGTCTGGCCCGGCAGGAGTTTCTGATTAATCGGGTTATCGGCGTTCACCCCAAGGCGTTGATTAACTACGCCACCCAGTCCCCTGAACTACAAGGCACCATCGATGAGATCACCGCCGGCTATTCGAGCCCAACGGATTTCTTTGTGGAGAAACTGGCCGAAGGGATTGCCACCCTGGGGGCGGCGTTTCACCCTCACAATGTCATTGTGCGTATGTCGGACTTCAAAAGTAATGAGTATGCAAACCTGTTGGGGGGGGAAGCCTACGAACCCAATGAAGAGAATCCGATGCTCGGTTTTCGAGGGGCATCACGGTATATCGCCGAGGATTTTCGAGACTGCTTTGCGCTTGAGTGCCAGGCATTGAAGAAGGTTCGCGACGAGATGGGTCTGACCAATATTGAGATCATGATTCCCTTTGTCAGAACCCTCGATGAAGCGGCTCAGGTTGTGCAATTGCTTAAGGAGCAGGGCCTGGAGCGGGGCAAAAACGGGCTGCGGCTGATAATGATGTGCGAACTACCCAGTAATGCGCTGCTGGCCGACCAGTTTCTTGAGTACTTTGATGGCTTTTCCATCGGTTCGAACGATCTGACGCAGCTTACTCTGGGGCTGGACCGTGACTCAGGGCTGGTCGCCGGTAGCTTTGATGAGCGTAATGAGGCCGTTAAAGTGCTGATGAAAATGGCCATTGATGCCTGTAATCGGGCGGGTAAGTACATCGGTATCTGTGGACAGGGCCCCTCGGATTTCCCTGACCTTGCGGCCTGGCTACTGGAGCAGAAAATTACCAGTATTTCGCTGAATCCGGATACCGTGGTGGATACCTGGCTTTATCTGGCCGGTGAGGCTGCCTAGTTCGAACTATTCTGCGCGCCGAACGACAGAGCGGCGAGAGCCCGTTCAGTGCTCGCCAGCTTTAGATCCCCATAGCCTTTTTTAAGGCGTCGCCTATGGCCTGGCCAGTCGCATCGACTACCTCTGGCGTGCTGCACTGGCTAATGGCCGTGTCAGGGTCTTTCAGGCCATTGCCGGTGAGGGTACAGACCAGGGTGCTGCCATCGGTAAACTTACCCTCAGCACTGTCTTTAATCACTCCCGCCAGGGAAGCAGCAGACGCCGGTTCACAGAATATGCCCTCACGTTCGGCGAGTAATTTCTGTGCGGCGAGGATTTCGCCGTCGCTGCATTCGTTGAACCAGCCGCCTGAGCTGGTCTGCGCCTCAACCGCCAGGTCCCAGGATTGCGGGTTACCGATACGAATGGCGGTGGCGACCGTGTCCGGGTTATCGACCGGTGCGCCCCGTAAAAAAGGGGCGGCACCACTGGCCTGGTACCCACACATAACCGGTTTGGCGGCGGCCGTGCCATTGTCGAAATACTCCCGATAGCCCATCCAGTAGGCACTGATATTGCCGGCATTGCCTACCGGCAGGCAGTGGTAATCGGGCGCGCGACCCAGGGCATCGACAATTTCAAAAGCGGCGGTTTTTTGGCCCTGCAACCGAAACGGGTTAATCGAGTTGACGATAGTCAGCGGCAGGCTGTTGCCCAGTTCCTTCACCAGCTGCATGCCGTCGTCAAAGTTGCCGCGAATTTGCAGAATATGGGCGCCGTGCATCATTGCCTGGGCCAGTTTTCCCAGCGCGATTTTACCCTCGGGAATCAATACAAAAGCGCGAATACCTGCCCGAGCGGCGTAGGCGGCCGCAGAAGCAGAGGTGTTGCCGGTGGAGGCACAGATAATTGCCTTACTACCTTCATCTACTGCCTGGGTCACGGCAACGGTCATGCCCCGGTCCTTAAAGGAACCGGTGGGGTTGAGCCCTTCAAATTTGACGTAAATATCGTGGTTTCCCGGGATTGTAGCGGGAATATTCTGCAGTCGTATGAGCGGTGTGTCGCCCTCGCCAAGACTGACTGGTTTCGCCTCTGCCCGCAGGGGGAGTAGAGGCCGATAACGATCGATTAAGCCGATATAGCGGTTACTCATGCAGATTGCCTGGTGTTGAAATGTTCGACGCGGATCAGGGTGATAGCACCCATAATGGTGTCCAGTGCTTCAAGCTGCCTGATCACTTTGATCATATGCTCCTCAATCACCCGATGGGTGAGCATAATGATGGTGGCCTGGGTGTCGTGTTGCATGGGTTCGGTCTGTTCAATGGCTTCAATACTGATGCCCATTTTGCCAAGAATGCCGGTGACTTCTGCCATTACTCCCGGTTGGTCGGTGGCTTGCATACGCAGATAGTAGGCTGATTCAATGGCGTCAATGGGCAGTAACGGCACCTCCTTGAGCGCATCGTGGCGAATACCCAGCAGGGCTACCCTTTGATCCGGGCGGGTTTCCAGAGAGCGGGCAATATCGATGATATCCGCGACTACCGCAGACCCGGTAGGCCCACCCCCGGCCCCCGCACCGTAATAGAGACTTTCACCCACGGCATCAGACTGCACCTGCACCGCGTTCATAACGCCGTGTACATTAGCAAGTAGCTGACTTCGCGGGATTAGCGTGGGGTGCACTCGTAGTGAGACCCCCTGGCTATTGTGCTCAGCAATACCCAGGTGCTTGATGCGATAACCCAGTTTTTCAGCGTTGCGCACATCTTCGGCGGTAAGGTTACCAATGCCCTCGGTGTAGACGGCGGAAAAACTAAGCGGTATGCCAAAGGCAATCGAGGCAAGGATGGCTAGTTTGTGGGCGGCATCGATCCCTTCCACGTCAAAGGTGGGGTCAGCTTCGGCATAGCCTAGCTGCTGCGCCTCGCCGAGGACCTCTGCAAATGCCCGTCCCTCGTCAAGCATCTCGCTAAGAATGAAATTGCCGGTGCCGTTAATGATACCGGCGACACTGTGAATCCGGTTTCCGGCAAGGCCTTCGCGGATCGCCTTGATAATGGCTTTATTGGCGGTGACCAGGTGTTTGCCGGCCGCAATGGCCTTCAGGCTGAGTTCCAGTGCCAATTCGGTGCCACCCATTAATTCGACCACGATATCGATATCCGGGTGGGTAACCAGTTCGCTGGGGTCTTCCAGCAGTGTTACTCCGGTCAGGTCGCAGTCACGAGGTTTGGACGGATCGCGTACGCAGGCGTGGCTAACGATAATGGAGCGACCGATACGAGCCGTTAACTCTGCGCCCCTGGTCTGCAAAATATTGACGGTCGCACAGCCGACGGTACCTAAACCAATAATGCCAATTTTTACCGGCTTCACGAATTGTTCTCCGCGGGGATAAATCGTTCGGGATTGCGCAGCAGGCGGCGAATACCTCTTACCGCCTGGCGGCTGCGATGTTCATTTTCAATCAGGGCAAAGCGGACGTAATCGTCGCCATACTCACCGAATCCGATGCCTGGAGAGGCGGCGACTTTTGACTCTTTTAATAACAGTTTGGAAAACTCCAGCGAGCCCATGTGTCGAAACGGCTCCGGGATCTGCGCCCAGAGGAACATAGTGGCTTTCGGCGGAGTGACCTGCCAGCCGGCGTCGAGCAGGCCATCGCAAAGGACATCGCGCCGGGAAAGGTACATGTCAGAAATATCCTGAACACACTGCTGGGGACCTTCCAGCGCGGCAATCGCTGCTATCTGTATCGGCGTGAAGGTGCCGTAATCGAGATAGGATTTGATCCGTGCCAGTGCCTCGATAAGCACAGGATTGCCACACATAAACCCGACTCGCCAACCC
>JAYNPV010000061.1:9228-10517 GCA_038113925.1 Gammaproteobacteria bacterium
GTTGTAGCTTTTAGACAGGGAGAAACACTCCACCGCAACTTCTTTCGCACCGGGAACCTGCAGGATGGAAGGCGCCTGATAACCATCAAAAACGATATCGGCGTAGGCGAGGTCGTGGATTACCCAGATTTCATGCTCCTTCGCCAGGGCAACCACTTTTTCAAAGAATTGCAGGTCGACGCACTCTGTGGTCGGGTTGCTGGGGAAATTCAGCACCATCATTTTGGGCTTGGGCCAGGCATTGCGAATGGCTTTTTCCACTTCTGCGAAAAAATCACTTCCGGGTAGCATGGGTACGTGGCGGATATCGGCACCGGCGATGACAAATCCGTAAGGGTGAATCGGGTAAGTGGGGTTGGGGACCAACAAAGAGTCTCCTGGTCCTACCGTTGCCAGGGCAAGATGAGAGAGGCCCTCTTTGGAACCGATGGTGACGATCGCCTCGGATTCTATGTCCAGATCGACGCTGTAGCGGTCGCGGTACCAGTTACAGATCGCCCGGCGTAATCGCGGTATGCCCCGAGAGACAGAATAACGGTGGGTGTCGGCACGTTGAGCTGACTCGACCAGTTTATCGACGATATGTTGGGGAGTAGACTGATCCGGGTTACCCATACCAAAATCAATAATGTCCTCACCGGCCTGGCGAGCCTGTGCCTTTAGGGTATTGACTATGTTGAATACATAAGGGGGCAGACGGTCGATGCGCGGAAAATTTTCGATCATTGGGTTTGGGCTGAAGTGGTTGGTATCACGTTAGTTCCGTTGGGCAACGTGAATTCCGAAAAGTGCTGGTCACAGGGGTTGCTGCCTATAATGAGGTCTACCCTGATGTGTGCACTTTGCGCAGGTCAGTCAGGATTAATTGACAACAAAATGAGACGCAATTTTACATGAAATTCACCCAGGAGAATGCTGCCGGTCACTACCGGGTTCGTAGTTATGACGACCACGAGGTGGTTGTCGAGTGGGGTGGTCTGGATGCGGATGGCAAGACGCAGTTAAATTTCCAGTCACTTTCAGGCAGTTTTCTAATTTCTGCCGACGGGCTGGTGAGCGAAGATTTGCCCGCCTCGGTCGAGGGGATGGAGGTTAGCCATTTGCAGCCGCTGCTGGATCAGCAGATTGAGGTGATACTGCTGGGTACCGGAGCGCAAATGGTATTTCCCGATGCAAAATTGATCGCCTGGTTGAGCCAGGCGGGAATCGGGCTGGAAGTAATGAGTACGGCAGCCGCCTGCCGAACCTACAATCTGCTAATGCTGGAAGATCGTCGAGTGGCGGCGAAG
>JAYNPV010000061.1:10527-12986 GCA_038113925.1 Gammaproteobacteria bacterium
CGATGATTTTGCTGGGCTGACGGGCTAGCCGCGTCGTGGCAGGTGCTTAAGAGGGTTGACCGGCTTACCGTCGCGGCGAATTTCGAAATGGAGCACCGTTTTGCCATCATTGCGGCGGCCCATGCTGGCGATGTTTTCCCCCGCTTTAACCCGCTCTCCTTCGCTGACTTTCATTGAGTGGTTGTTGGCGTAGGCGCTCAAGTAGCGCTCTGAGTGCTTGACGATGATCATTTTTCCGTAGGCTTTCAACCCCTCACCGGCGTAGACAACTACTCCTGAAGCAGCAGCTTTAATCGGTTGTTTATAATTTCCGCTAATGTCCAGACCGCGGTTGTGGCCCAGTTTGCTGGAGTAGGTGCCGATCAATTTGCCGGACGTGGGCCATTGCCAGGTGACCGGGTTGTTACCTAACTGAGGAGGGTGTTTTGGTGGTGCGGAGGTTGGTCCGGAAGGTGATTTGCTTTGCCTTGTTGCCGCAGTATTCGAGCGCTGTATTCTGGTAGCGGTGGGCGGTCTGGAATCGCCTTTCTGCGGAGCGAGTTTCAGGTAGTTTCCGGAGATGATTTTGTGGGGCGCAGAGAGGCGATTCCAGCGCGCCAGTTCCCGATAATCAAGTCCGAATTCCCAGGCGATGGAGTAGAGGGTGTCACCCGGTTTGATCCGGTAATCACCGGGGCGCCAATGGGGGGCGTTCTCGCGTTCGATTAAGGGCGCCGGGCGGTTGGTGCTACATCCCCACGCAGACAGGCAGAGACTCAGTATCAGTAGCTTTATCCAGCGCTGCGATCCTCTGCCGGGCCGTGGAGCGGAAATAGAATCAGGGCAAGGGCTAATCACGGCCGGTGAGCATGGGGACGAAGCTTACGTGTTCAAGCAGTTCTTCTGTCAATTGATTGCCCTTGCGGGTGATACGAAGCAGGGATTGTGAACCTTGAGAGCCGACTGGTAAAACCATGCAGCCCCCGGAAGCAAGCTGTTCTAGTAAGGGTGCAGGCACTTCTGGCGGTGCCGCGGTGATTATTATGGCGTCAAACGGAGCCAGGTGCGGCAGTCCCTGGTAGCCGTCCGCGCAGCGTAAGCCGATGTTGGTAATCTGCATATCGTGCAGCAGTCTGGCTGTCTGTTCATAGAGCACGCGTATTCTTTCCACACTGTAGACTCGGGTGAACAGTCGGGCAAGAAGTGCGGTTTGATAACCCGAGCCGGTGCCAATTTCGAGAATTTTGTCCCGCTTTTCCGCGCTGAGGACCGCCTCTGACATACGCGCAACGATATAAGGTTGAGAAATGGTCTGGTTATTGCCGATTGGCAGCGCGGTATCTTCGTATGCGCGACTGGCTAGTGCCTCGTCGATAAAAAGGTGTCGTGGCAGGGAGCGCATTGCTTCAAGTACCCTGGGGTCAGAAATGCCCCTGGATCGAAGTCTGTCGATCAGTCGGTCGCGGGTACGCTGCGAAGTCATGCCAATTCCCCGCGTCCGCGGATTACTGGTCACCAGAGCTTACCTGCTTAATTGAGTGATGGAATGAAACAAGAGTAACCAATAAATGGTCGGGACGACAGGATTTGAACCTGTGACCACTTGACCCCCAGTCAAGTGCGCTACCAGACTGCGCCACGCCCCGGCGACTTATTTTAACTTGTAACGAAAGCCGATACTCAGGCTTTCAAAATGGCCAATACCTCTTCCAGTTCATTGCGCAATTGGCGAATGATTTGCTGGCTCTGGTTTTGGTCCTCAGCGACATTTTCGCCGCTAAGCTGTTGGCGGGCACCGCTGATGGTGAAGCCATGGTCATAAAGCAGCGAGCGGATCTGTCGAATCAGGATAACATCCTGACGCTGGTAATAGCGCCGGTTGCCACTGCGTTTCACCGGCGAAAGTGATGGAAACTCCTGCTCCCAATAGCGCAGGACATGTGCTTTTACGCCGCAAAGTTCACTCACCTCACCGATGGTGAAGTAGCGCTTTCCCGGAATAACGGGGAGCTCACTATTTTTCGACGGCTCCAGCATAGTTTTCGATCCTGCGTTTTAGTTTTTGTCCGGGTTTGAAAGTTACCACACGCCGGGCAGATATGGAAATCTCCTCACCGGTTTTTGGGTTACGTCCAGGCCTAGGAGTTTTTTCTCTGATATTGAAATTTCCGAAGCCGGATATTTTTACCGACTCACCCTCTGCCAGCACCGATCTTACGGTGTTGAAATAAAGCTCGACCAGTTCTTTGGCCTCGCGTTTGTTCACGCCCAGTTGGTCACAAAGTTCCTGCGCCAGCTCGGCTTTGGTCATCGCCATCTGTTAATCTCTCAAATGTGCGTCGAGACGTGTTCTCAAATCATTCAGTACGGCCGTCATTATTTCCTCTATCTCCACGTCCGTAAGCGTTTTACTGGCATCTCCGATATCCAGTCCTACTGCAATGCTCTTCTTCCCTGAGGGAAGTTCGTCTCCCCTATAC
>JAYNPV010000062.1:0-4405 GCA_038113925.1 Gammaproteobacteria bacterium
GACACCCTGCTCTGACCAAAATCTTCAGTATGATCCCCGTCCAGCTGGACAATGAACAGGCAACTTCCTGTCGTATCCCTGCCCCAGTAGAGTGGCGCCGCCCCGCAGCCATCCAGAAGACGCACATTGTAGTCGCGGTCAGGCTTCTTGATTTCGTCCCAGGGAGTAGGTCTAGTCATCGTAGTCTTCCTCCTCATCCGGGCTGTCATCTGATGCGCCCATCATGCGCTCCATCCAGATCGTATTGGCGACGACCTCTATCTCGGTCTCATAATCACCAGGAGGGAAGCTCACGCCGAATGCCGGCACGCGATTAGCAGGGTCTGCTGCCCCGACCGGACCGAGTACATGTAGCATCAGCAAGGGTTTCCGACGGACAGAACGATAGTGGAAGTCCGATGGTTTCTTTGCCTTCTCATCGGATTGCGCAAGAAGTTCCGCTTCCTGCTGCTGCGCATCAGTCAGCCCGAGCTTCTCATCGCCACGACTTGCCACCCGATCCTTGCTTGCCCGCCAGGCACTGCCCTCTGAACGTGCACTCGCTCGCTCCTGCGATCCCAATCGAAAGGACGACTCATCCTCGCCGTTCTTCCCGACCGAGATAAGAAGCACATCGCCCAACGGATACTTTTCGGAAATCCTCCGCAGATACTCAATGACGGCGGACTTCTGTTCAGCAAAGTCTGCGGACGCACGAAATTTCGTTAGAAATTCCTCTATCGTACCAATCGGCACGTCTTGCGCCGTCCAGCCTTTCGTTGTTCTTTCCAGCTTCCCGCCGAAGCCGGATCGCCAGTATTCAGCAATGAGTTCTTCATTCGCGGCGTTGATCGCTTCATCCTTCGGCAGGATATAGCTTTCGCGCAGTTTGCCGCTGAAATTGAGTCGGACCTTGACCTGCTGCCCCTCTCTCATTTTGTTTGCTGCTGTAATGAGCAACCGGTCCGGGTGAGCCATCACGTACAAACCGAACTGCTTCGGGCTGAGGCCATCGCGCCCCATCCTCTTTATCTGTTGACGCAGCTCCTCGGAAGCGTCGGCGATATGCGCGTACCAGTCGATTGAATCGGGTGAAAGATGAACCCGGCAAAGGTCTTCGTATCCGGGCCTGTAGCCGAACCATCGGCCCATCTGCATCAGCGTGTCATACATGCGCGTGTTGCGGTACATATAACTTACGCATAGTCCTTCCATCGTGAGCCCTCGGGATAGGCTCAACCCCCCAACGGCAATCGCGGTCAGCCCCTGCCCGTGCCGCTCGTACCGCCGGTAGTCAAGGACCTCATCTGTTTTACTGTTCACGACAAACAGTCGGATACTCTCACAAGCCGCATGCAGCTCCTGCTGAACACGTGGCCACTGAACATCGCAGTCCGCAAACTGTTCGTCGTACTCCTGACGCAGCGCGGCCATATACGTGTTCTTCAATGCCTTTGCTTCCGGCATCGCGTAATTCGCCTTGACGGCATTACCCAGGTGATTGATATAGAGACTGATGAAGTCCCGTACCCTGGATTGAATTCCGACAAAACGGGTGACATTCACCATCATCGAGCAGTGCCGGTTGCCCTGACCTCGTGCGTTTCTGATGGCACGTACGACTACGAATTCGTTGATCGCCCTGTAGAGGCTTGGCGGCAATTCATGAACCTCATGATCCTTCTTGTGCGAGAACGGCAGCAATTCTTCGCTATCAAAAATCGGCTCGACAATTCGCGCGCTTTCGTCCTCGGAAAGAAATACCTTCTCCGGCCCGAAGTAGGTGTTCGGGGCATCAAGACAGTAAATAAAATCTCGCGGAAAGAGCTCCTCTTTGACCTCCTCCGCGTAGGAGTCAGGATTGATAAATATATTCGCGAAGGGGGTTGCCGTGTAACCAACGTAGCTTGATTTTGCGAACAGACCAAGAATCTTCCGCAGCATCTCGTTCGTTCGTGTCGGGTCCAGATCGGGTTTGTTTGTATTGATGGACGCGTTGTCCGCCTCATCATCAATCATCAGCATCGGAACATCTGCAATCCGGTCATCACCTTGCGCGTTCATTTCCCTCAGCCAGCGATGGAGCGCTACCAGCGTTCGCACGTTCTTCTTGATTACCAGAATTGTCGGCTTATTCAGATCATTCAGCCTCCACCCGCTCTGCTCCGCAGTCCGCTTATTGAAGTCAGTATGTATGTTCGTAAGGGTGGCCGGATTCGGATATCCGTGCGTCAAACCGACACCAACCGGAACACGATTCTCCGGATCGCTGGAGCGCCCGACGAACCCTTCGTCAATCCGTTCCTGAGTCTGCTTGCGAAGGTTATTGTGAATACCTGCGATAACAATGATGAACTTGTATCCCACATCAGCCGCTCTGGCGATAAGACCCATGTAGTTGGCAGTCTTGCCGGATTGCACATGACCGATAACCAGGCCGCGCCTATCCCATGAAGTGCCCTCGCTATCGGGGTCCTGAAGATGCCCGAGAATTCTCTTGCTGACATCTCCGAGGGAGCGCACAACCGTCGGATGCCACCCTTCGCCTTTGAGGTAAGCTTCGTAGGCTTCCGAATACGTCCATACGATATCATCCCGCTTAAGGACCCACTCCTCATCATGCTTCGCTTCCACATCAACCAGCGACACGCCGATACCCATTCGCGTATCGATAGCGATCATCACCACTTCGATAACAGCAGTCAGGTCGCCGTCAAAGCCCATCAGCTCGGCGAGCCCCTCCGCTATATACTCAACCTCCTCGCGCGTCGGCGGTTCCGGCAATATCGACAGTGCCGACGTCAGCGCACTCGTGAAGTTCTTTTCTATCTCCACTCGGTTCGGGGTCAATTGAACTCCTCTCGAATGAAGTTCTCGGCTTCTTCAAGATAGTCTTCAAACAACCGGGTGGACCGCATGACTTCGCGAAAGCTCTCGGCGTCTCCTCCCTGCCCGCCGAACAGACTGCGCTTAAGCTCCCGCAGTCTTTCTCTGACAGCTTCGGACTCCATTTCAAACTGCCTCACATCGCGCGGGTTCGTCGAGTAATCCGAATAGATCATTTCCACGGGGAGTGCGCTCGCGACTGCCTGTAGCAGCACTTCGACAGCTTTCCCGGCTTTACCTTCGAGTTCGTTCTTCAGCCTCTCCACAAGCGGATGTGATCGGTTGATCGCGTAGCGGATGCGTCCCTGATCAGCGAAGCGTTCCCATAACGGGGCTTTGATTTCCTCGAACAGTTTTTTACCCCGACCACGATGTACTGTCGTGCTTCTGCCCATAATTCTATTAATCACCTGGCGAAGCCGATCCCGTACTGCGCGAGGAGGAGTGGCTTGCGATTTCCTGATATCAATGGTCCAGTCGCCGTCGAGGCTGCTTGGAAAGTCGATCTGAACGCGCGCCAGTTTGATCGCCTCACCCTTCGGCACGAGACGGAACCAGTCACCCCAGGCCATCAAACGTCCGTTACGGTAAACATATGCGCCCTGATTGGAAATGAATTCACTACGGCTCTGGTAGAACTCGTACTCTGCGGGCGACAATTTACTGTGATGAGGAAGTATGTACGGTTGCATCGTTACGGTGTGCCCGTCTATCCGTACTACTTCCTCCGGGAGAAGTTGCGTGGCGGCATTTTTCTTACAGAACGGATCGAAAGGCTCGACTTCATGTCCGTTAATACTTATCGACAGCTTCTTCCGGCGCGGAACATCGCCTGAGAGAAACCGGTGAAACACGAGAGCAAGGTGCTTATCTAACAGATCGAGCTTTTCATTTACGATCTCGTCCCGCCGGGGGCCTGTCTCGTCCTCGAACAGTCGGTCCAGGTTTCTCCAGATGACCAGTGTCCCTGTCGAATCCAGCCGATCAGCGCACGGCAGCGACTGTGCCTCGGACTGGTCGAACAGCGTCAGCACCCATTCGTCTTTCTGATCAACCAGATCGAGATTCCACTCGGCGGCTACCAGTGAACCGTCTCGCGCACTGGCAACCGTGAGCTGTCGGCATTGCGAAAATGATGCGGTCTTCAGACCGAGACCAAAGCGCCCGAGATCGTCCGGATCACGCTTCTGATTCGCTCCGGCAGCACCATGACGCATAGCGGTGAGCAGTTCATCTCCGGACATGCCCTGACCATTATCGAGTATCGCCAGGGTCGGTTGCGGTCCGACGAGATCACAAATAATTTCGACGCGCGAAGCGCCGGCGGATATGCTGTTATCGACGAGATCGGCTACAGCTGTTTCAAGCGAATAACCCAGATCACGCATCGACGTGGACAGGGCCGAAGCACTGGGCGGCAGATGACGTTCACGGGGCATGCGACGCCTCCTTCAGCTGCCGGACGACCGAGATCAGCACACCATCCGGACGATCTTCCAGATCACACTCCCATACCTTAATGACATTCCAGCCTCTGGAT
>JAYNPV010000062.1:4415-12962 GCA_038113925.1 Gammaproteobacteria bacterium
CTGGATTCCAGCTCGGCTTCTTTTCGATTGTCACGCTCTATCGTCCCCTCGAATTTGGACGTCCAGAACCCGGTTCGAGTTTTCGGGACTGTCGCTTTAGGGCAGTTTTCGTGCCTGTGCCAGTAACAGCCGTGGACAAAGACAACGGTCCTGTACTTCGGAAGTACGAGGTCAGGACTACCCGGCAGGCTTCTGTCATGCAGGCGAAATCGGAACCCTGCGTGGTGCAGGAGAGTTCGCAGCCGCTTTTCGGGCTTTGTGTCTTTGCCCCTGATTCGCGACATGTTCCAGCTACGATGCTCCGGAGAAATTCTGTCTGTCATCACGACTTCTCCTTAACAGCATCAAGGACCTGCTCGACGATCTCAGCAATCTGTTTTGCAAGATAGGGGGGCACGGCATTTCCGACCTGGTGATACTGTGATGTTCGCGGCCCCTCAAACTTGTAATTGTCCGGAAACGTCTGAAGTCTCGCAGCCTCTCTGACGGTCAGGCTACGACACTGAATGGGATCGTAATGAATGAAGTAGTGCCCGTCTTTCGAGATGTGCGACGTGATTGTCGTAGAAGGCGCATCCGCAAGCTGCACGCGGAATCGATCGGCGAACATTTTGCCTTGTTTACCGAGCGCAATATTCTTGTGATCAGGCAGGAGTGCTGGCGGAAAGTCGCTCAACATCGGGCTACGTCCTGTAACGTTCGCAAACCATGCTGCGAACGCATATCGCCTCAGATCAGAAGCCATATGCGAACGCGCCTCGTGACCGGTCAGAACACTCAGACCTGAGTCGTAGACACTTTGTAGGACTGGGTGTTTTCTGCTCGGCGCAGACGGATATTTCGCTGATATTCGGTTGAGACGCGGTACATCACAATCGAAGCTCGTACTGATGGCATCCAGGAGTTCGGGAGCGTACTCATATCCGTTTAGCTTGCGACGAACCATGCTGAGATCCAGTTGCCGGATTTCTCGCAACCATGCCTCCAGAGAATCTGCGCTCCTGGAAAGACCACTTCTGATTTTTGGCAGATCTCCGATCATCTGCCTGACAGTCGGCGGCTCATCCGGTTGGAGCTGTCCCGGCGCAACATCAATATCTTCCCTGACCCCTACGATGAACATCCTGTGCCGGTTCTGTGGCACGCCATAATCCTCGGAGCGGATCAGAAACACCCGTGGATCGCTCTGGACATCCGCTTCTTGATCATGACCGAGAGAATAGAGCTTGTACGCAAGTCCGTTCTGGCCGCCTCCCAACGCCGCTCTAGGGCTTGCGAGATCGGCCAGAATCCGATTGATGACAAGCTCGCCGCCAACCTTCGCGGACAGGAGTCCCTTAACGTTTTCCATGACAAACACGGGAGGGGCGTGATCAATAATGATCCTCAGATATTCCTTGTAGAGGAAGTGGCGAACGTCCTTCTCGAACTCAGGGTCCCGCATCATTCTGGAACGGCCAACCAAAGAATACGCCTGACAGGGCGGCCCTCCGACCAGAGCCCACCTGCCCCTGTCTTTGATCCTGTCCTTGATCAAAGTCCGAACACTATCGTGAGTCGCCGGCCCAAGCGAAATCCGTAAAGCAGAGCGATCCGCATGCTCCTTCTCGCCCGGATAGAGTCCGTAGAGCTCACGCAGTGAAATGTCACCGCTAAGGTAAAAGTGATACTCGTCCGGAAACTCCGACCTTCCGAAAGCCCTCAGAAAGTGCCGCAACCTCAGGGTTTCGAATGCGTGTTCGTCCTGCTCGATTGATACAACAGATTTAAACACCGCCGCACCATCACTCCCCTCAAGCGATGCGAATCCCTCGCCCAATCCGCCGGGCCCGGCGAATAGATCGACGACCGGATACACTTCCCTATCCGTTGGCACGAAGCTCTCCGTCAGTTCTTTTTTCCCCTGGGTAGCTGAACTCACCTGCTTACAGTCCTAGTCGCTAGTTTCTGCTCTAGTTTGGTTGGTCTAACGGCACCGTAGGCTCGGTCATGGTTGCGAACCGGGCAGGCTGCCGAGCACCTGTATTCATCAGTCAGCCCACAGAAAATTAATTTTATGATTGGATCCGGGTGCTTGTAGCGAAAAATGACCGAATGAGCACCAATCAGAACAGTCTCGGGGAGCATCGCTCCGCGAGCAAGCACGTGAGATTTGAGAGCACTGATTTCCATGTGTGTTACACCGTGCTGCACTGATACCAGTCGATAATTAGGGGAAGGTAATTGGATACTATAGTATCTCTATCCTTCTTCATTCGCGGTAGCCCCGGATCAGCACCTCAACCATGTTGGCAATGGCCATAACTCCTCTCGGTCTTCGCAGTCTACAGTAAAGGTATGTACTGCATATCCCAAATAGGGACGGTTAATCAGGGCTTCCCTAATTCGGTGCTTTTAAAGGGGTAAATGCTCCTCCTCCGAGTTGCCCCACGGTACGCTCGCTATCGTGCTGTTAATACCGGCTCCGTCGCCGGCCTGATGGGGTATCCCGATGTCTCACTGGGTCTATCTGCATCAAAATTGCGGTCATTGGCCTGACTAAAACCGCCGCTCTGGAATACGCTCAAAAAAACATTCGCATCAACGCCATCTGCCCCGGCACTACTCTGTCGCAGCAGCTCACTGGCATCTTCGACCAGCACCCGCAAATTTACGAACACCAGGTCGCCTTGCACCCGATAGGGCGTCTGGCCCAACCTCGTGAAATGGCCGAAGCGGTGGCCTGGCTCTGTTCAGAAAAATCCTCATACGTCACTGGCACCACCCTGACAGTGGACGGTGGCTATACGGCCCAGTGACCCGCGCTGATGAAATTAAAAGGCTGAACAAGACTATCCCAGAACATAGCTACAGACTGTCACCGCTGGCGTATGCCTTTGCAGCTGGCCATCGAGTATTGGTGGTAATTGCTGCCATTTTTTCAACCGATATTGGCACCAGCGTTAGCACCGCCGATATTTGATATCCCAGAGATCCATATCCTCCGGGGCGGCGTTCCTCGCTACAATCCCCACCATGGTCTATTCACTCCACCCGCTCTCCGCGGCCCGGCAGAACCTGCGCCGTCTGGTCGCTATTCGCTATGTTGCGTTGGCGGGTCAGACAGGTGCCCTGGCGCTGTTTACCTGGGGCTTTCCCCTGGGCTTACCCGCCGCAGTGCTCGGCACCATTATCGCCCTGTTTGCTGCCTTGACCCTGCTTACCCACTGGCGAATTCGGCATAGCAAACCGATATCGGCGGAGGAATTTTTTGGTCACTTGCTGGTCGATGTGCTGGCGCTGACGGTGCTGCTCTATTTCAGCGGCGGGGCCACCAATCCCTTTGTCTCTTATTACCTGGTGCCCATCATCATCGGCGCTATTATTCTGCCGCCCGGATTAATGTGGGCGGTTACCGGGGTGGCCATTGCCGGCTATTCGCTGCTGTTTTTTGAGTATGTGCCGCTGGCGGCCATCGCCCCCCATTCCGCGGCGGGGATAAACCTGCACGTGGTGGGTATGTGGTTTAATTTTCTAATCAGTGCGCTGCTGATTGCTTATTTTGTGGTACGCATGGCCCAGGCCCTGCGCGAGCAGGAGCAGAAACTCAACAGCCAACGCCAGCAGCAGATGGAGAACGAGCAGTTACTGGCCATCGCTACCGTCGCTGCCGGCGCCGCGCACGAACTGGGCACCCCCCTGAATACCACCAAACTACTGATCGACGAGTTACTGGCCAACGATACCCACCACTCCGGGCAGGCAGAAGATCTGCGCACGATTAATGAACAGGTGGAACTGTGCCGGGAAACCCTGCTCGGGCTCACCGGGCTGGCCAGTGATATTGCCCAACCGGTGGCGGCGATACCGGTTGAAATCTATGTCGAGGAGTTAATCGACACCTGGCGGCTGTTGCGGCCGGAAATCAATGCCACTATCGATGTTGTGCCGCCGGCTGAAGCGGTGATGGCGCGTTTTCACCCGGTGATTCGTCAGTCGCTTTTTAATCTTTTTAATAATTCCGCCGATGCCAGCCCGAATGAGCTGACTATTCGTATCGAGTGGAGTAGCGACTGGCTGACCCTGGTGATTCGTGACTACGGCGAAGGATTAACGACCGACCAGCTGGAAAATATTGGCCAGCCGATGCCCAGTGACAAACCGGGCGGTCTGGGTCTCGGGCTTTACCTGACCAGTAGCAGCTTGAGCCGACATGGTGGCCAGGTGATCATGGCCAACGCCGAGGGTGGCGGCCTGACCACCACCGTGGAACTCGACCTGAATCAATCAAGCTAATGAGTAATTTGCCGGAACAACGGGACCGACCTGCCAGCCCATCGCCGCAGTATCTGATCATCGACGACAACGAAGTCTTTGCGTCGACTCTGGCTCGTGCGGTGAGGCGGCTGGGTTACCCGGTGGAAATCGCCCACCATGCGGACACTGCCCTGCAGCGCAACCGCGAGCAGCAGCCCCACCGTCTCGTCCTCGATCTCAAGTTGGGGCAAAGTTCCGGTTTAACCCTGATCGCCCCGCTAAAGGCCGATAATCCGGATTGCTCTATTGTCGTGCTCACCGGTTATTCCAGCATTAGCACGGCGGTGGAGGCGATTAAACTCGGCGCACACCAGTACCTGTGTAAACCCGCCGGGGCGGCAGAAATAATCAACGCATTTGGCGAACAAGCCGACCCGGCGAGCCTCGAACTGCCAGACCAGCCGCCGTCGGTGGATCGACTGCAGTGGGAACATATTCAACGAGTGCTTCAACAGCACGACGGTAATATCTCTGCCACCGCGCGCGCCCTGGGCATGCACCGGCGCACCCTGCAGCGCAAGCTAGTAAAAAAACCGGCGCGCCAATAACCCCGGGGGCCACTCTCGAATGGCACTAAGTTAAGCCCCTTTTGGGGATAATTTAGCCACCACCCCGCTCGCCCTGAGCCTGTCGAAGGGCCCGTCCTGAGCCTGTCGAAGGGCGCTTGAATATTTAATGCGTTTCGTGGGTGGTGAGCTTGTCGAACCACAGGCTCAGGACGATCGGCATCTTCTACCTGGTCACGCTGATATAGCGCCTTTAAAAGACCGGATTGGCGGTTACCTGGCGTTCTGTGACCTGACGCAAAACACCCTTAACTTAGTGCCATTCGGGCCACTCCCCTACTTTTCAGTCGCCGCCTCTTGCCCTCGTAGCATAGCGAGAACAACCAGCCCGGCGATTATGCCCGGTAGTCCCTCATAGACTGCCACGTGCCACTCCATCCATCGCCAGGCAAGTGCGACGGACAGGCCGGTCACTACTGCGGCCATACTGGTATTTTCACTGGGTTTCCAGCCGATACACAATGCAATCAACAGCGGTGCAAAGGCACTGGCGAGGCCTGACCAGGCCATGACCACCAGACTGAATACACTTTGATTGTTTATCAGTGCCAGCGCCAAAGCGCAGCCAGTGATCGCAATGGTGGTCAGTTTGATCAGCAAGGGGCGTTCAATTCTGTGGGGCAGCAGGTCGTGGGTGACGGCCGCAGAACAGCTGAGTACCAGGGAGTCTGCGGTGGACATGGTCGCCGCAAAGATACCGGCCAGAACCAGGCCAACCAGAACGGGCGGAAATAACTCCAGAGCCATGGTAGGAAGCGCCAATTCGGCGTCAAATCCACCCACATCCGGCAGGTAAATCCGGGATAACATGCCCACGCCGGTGGCCATGCAGTAGAAAGCGGTGAACCAAAGGTAATACCAGAGGCGGGCACGGCCCATGGTCCCGGCGTCCTCCAGCGTCATGAAGCGCACCATTACATGAGGCTGTCCAATGACGGACAGCCCTGCGAACAGCCAGCTGATGGCACATAGCGTAGCGCCGGCAAGCCCGGGCAGAAACAGCTCTTTGGGGAACCAATCAAGAAACCCATCCACCTGGCGCATGTCGCTAATGGCGCTACTGAGCCCACCGACGGAATGGACTGCAACCATCAGCAGTAGCCCCATGGCAAGGATCATCACGAATGACTGCGCAGCATCGGTCCAGATGGAGGCGCGAATACCGCCGGCAAAGCAGTAGAGCGCTACCAGAATGGCACCCATGACCGCGCCGGCCCAGTCGGGCCAATCTAAAAGGACATGTAAGGCTTTGGAGCCAGCCACCAGTTGTGCACTGGCGTAAGCCAGCAGGAAGACCAGCGATATGAGGCCGATCAGGCGCTGAAGTTTATTGTTAGGGCCACCATACCAGTGGCTGAGCACCCCGGCATAACTCACTTCATCGCAACGGCCGGTGGCCTCTCTGAGCCGGGAGTGCACGAACAGTGAGGCGAGAAAATCCCCCAAAATCCAGCCGACCATCAGCCAGATGGTCGCCAGACCAGTGGCATAGGTATAGCCGATTACGCCAATAAACATATAACCACTATTGTTAGTGGCAACGGCAGATAGCCCCACCAGCCAGGGTTTGACCGTGTTCTTTGCCAGGTAGTAGTCATGCCGAGTACCACGGCTTTGCCAAACGGATGATAGTCCGATCAGGGTAAAAGCCAGCAGAAAGCCGACAAACGATAAGATCATCTTCTTCGCCTTATATGCAGAGTTCTTCCTTGATTCTTTTCGGAGCCTTCTTAAGAGCGCTTGTTACTGTTTTTAGTGGGCTATCGGCTGCCATGGTTATCTTACCGATGGTCGCTAAGTGGCGAGACGTATAGCCCTGCCGTGGTCATGAACTTCAACCAGTGCCGCATGCAGACTCCTGATCGTTGCCTCATAATCGGATTCGTTCACAATGAACTGCATATCCACCTGGCGCATGGACTGGTGCACCGCCAGTAAACTGATATTGTTGTTGGCGGCCGCCTGCGCGGTTTTGGCCAAAATACCCGGTATCTGCATATCACTGCCAATGGCTGAAACAAGCGCTACTTTTTGCTGATTGAGCTCTGCTTCCGGAAAACACTTTTCAAGCGCTGTTTGTATCCGTTTTACCGTTTTTAAATTAGTCGATAAAAAATGGGTCAGGGTATTGGCATTGATATCTTTGGATACTATGTGCGCCTTGAAGCGCGCGATGACCGAGAGCACTTCCCGGTCATAGTCATGAATACTGCCGGCCATGTCCTGGTCAAACAGTTCAAGGGCATAGATGCCCTTGCAACCCGCGATGATCTCTACCTGCGGGGAATCGCTCACGTAGTCAACGGTAATTAGCGTGCCGGTGTGTTCCGGCTCGAAAGTATTTTTGACACGCAGCGGAATATTGTGCTGCCGCAAGCCTTTGGCCGCCTTGGGATGGATGGCTTCCATGCCCAGATTAGCCAACTGGTCAGCCACGTCGTAATTGGTTCTGCCGATAGGTACCGCATTATCTTCACCCACTATTCTGGGGTCAGCGCTGCTGAGATGAAATTCCTTATGAATAACGGCTTCCCTGGCTTGAGTAAGTACCGCTAGCCGACTGAAGGTCATTTCGCTGTAACCCCGATCAAACGAAGTCATCAACCCGATATCACTATGGGCATAACCCGTCACCACGGGAAGCTGTTTGTCGAGGTCAATGTTCGCGAATGCCTGCTGAATGCGTTCATCCATCGGAATATGGACGGTGCTGCGCCAACCGGTCAGGTCGACAAAGCAGGCGTTAACGCCATCGACCTGCAGTAGCTGGACCATGTTCCAGGCACTGTGGGCTTCGCCGATACTCGCCAGCATTTCCCTGACAGTGTCGAGGTGGCCCTCGAGGGCAAAATGGCCGTGTTGGCAGAGGCTTTGTAGATCCACCAGGCACTGTCTGGCGTCATCGAGTCGCTCGGTTAAAAATCGATTCGCTTTATAAACTAACTCACCGTCGCCAAACAGCGTGTGGT
Organism: Gammaproteobacteria bacterium; assembly: GCA_038113925.1. Taxonomy (GTDB): domain Bacteria; phylum Pseudomonadota; class Gammaproteobacteria; order Immundisolibacterales; family Immundisolibacteraceae; genus QNFC01. The sequence goes on from JAYNPV010000062.1 coordinate 12,247, forward strand.
TGGTATGGTTTTGCTCGGCACTCAGCGGGTCAAAATTGATTGACCAGCTATCATCTTCTATGCCGCTGGCAAATAATCCGTAGACGCCAGGCTGGCCACTCTTCTTCTGCTCCAGAAGCTGGTCGGTAACGCCACCATAGGCAGAGACCACAAACACCCGCTGATACAGGCCTTGGTCGCCGGTGTTAAGGATGATGTTATCCCGAACCGCCGCATAGTCGCTCATCGATGTACCACCAATTTTTTCAATGGTATGCATAGGTTGATTTATTCCTCGAAGTTATTGATCGGTGCGGGCAAAGACAAGGCAATGTCGGGTTGTTAAACCGGCTTTCGAGTGAGCGATGGTGGCCAGTTTTTCTGGGTCAAGGCGCATTGAGCGCGGTGTCCTAAAATGAGATCTGGCTCCTGCTGAAAAGCGTTCTATCTCCTCGGCGGCAAACAGCTCACCCAGTGCCACCAACCCCTTTATTCATAACCATTGATGAGAGACGGGCCAATAGCAGGGACCCCTCTTTGTCTGCGCAAACAACAAGGTCTCGCGCTCTACCAGGTTAGCCGGGTTGACGAATCACCTGTTTCACAACACCACCGATCTGCCTGGTTCACCGGGTGAATCCCGGCTATTCGATGGCTTCCGCTTCCAGCTCATAGGCGCCCTCGGCGTTATGGACCTCTTTTCCATTGAGCGGGGGGTTAAAAACACAGGCCATGGT
>JAYNPV010000063.1:0-12916 GCA_038113925.1 Gammaproteobacteria bacterium
CCTCGGTGAGCCGGTATTGGGCCAGGCGCAGTTGGCCCATTAATATTCGCACGCCAATATGATCCGGCAGGGCCTCCATTAACGGCTCAAGCAGCGCTTCTGCTTGCCTTAGCTTCCGCTGATTGATCAGGTGTTCGCAGTTGCGCAGGGTTGTCTCAGCGGGGGTCATTCAACTGCTGATCATTGGCTGTTAGCGAATGAGGCTGGCGGGCAATGGCCTGCAGGCAGCCATTGTCAGTGCGCCGGATCAAAATTTCATCGAGGGTTTTACACCAGGTAAAAGTCCATCATCGTGGGGATATAGTCATTCATGATGATGACCTTCTTTTTATCGATCAGCCAGTTTTTGCCCTCATCTGCCGGGACCAGTTGGTAGTGGTAATGGCCAAAAAAGGCGAAGGATTGTTTGTTGACGTGGTAGTCGACGCGAAAGCAGGCGAACAGTTTGATGCGGCTGTCACTGCATTCATCCACGTCGATGTTGGAAACAAAATGGCAGGTGCGTGGCATGGGGTCATTGGCGACCGACTGCCCGGACCCCACCCGCCAGACCCGGTCGGCCAGACGGGAACGCAGGTCGTAATAAATTAATGAGACTTCGCTGTCCGGGTCCTGCGTGAGTCGGGTTTCCGAGGTCCAGGCCGGCACCCAGTATTCGCACGCTTCGGTGAATAGTCCCAGCCAGTCATCCCAGCGCTGTTCATCAAGCATGCGTCCCTGCCGGTGGAGGATATCGGTGCCTATTTTCAGCGCCTGCTCATTTTGCATGGCTACTCTCCTTTTCCACGCCATCGCGCATGCGTCGAATCAGCTCGCGGTAACTGGCGTGGAACACGGTTTCATCCTGTAATTCAGAGGTGCCGCTGGAGGAGGTGACCGGATTGATCTGCAGCTGCCGGGCGTACTCATCCGGCCCGTCGATGACATTACTGATACCGCGGTCATGACCCTGGCCGGCGGTGGCGGCGCTGCGTGCACCGAGGCCGTTCTGCACCGATTCATAAACCCGTGAATCGTCCGGCGTGGCCAGACCGGTGGGATTAAAGAAATCCTCAAACTGATGAATGCGTTGCTGACGCTGGGCTTTGGCTTCGCCTTTGGGGCCGACGCAGAAGCTGCGCATTTCGGTTTTATTGACCTGCAGGGGTTTCATTACCCGCATCTGTATGCAGGCGTTGACGGAAAATTGCAGGTTGGGAAATACGGTGAAATTAACGGTTTTCATCATCAGGTCAGCCTTGACCTTGCCGACTCGTTCGCAAAGCTCGTCATACTGGGCGTAGAGGGGTTTTACCTCGGGCGGGCCGTCAATCCAGATGGCGTTATGGCCATTACGAAAGGTGTAGTTTCCCGCCGCAGTATCGGCAGAAACAAATTCAGCGATATCGATATTGCGAAATTCGCTTCCGCCGGCTGCCCGCGACGCGGTGATGGTCATAAAACTGGGGTGGGTGGAAGTCAGGTGGTAGGCATCGACGCAATTCTCCAGCTGCATTTTCCAGTTGGCGTCGAAGGTGTAATAGGAACGCCCGGGGATCACCTCAGCCCCCTCGGCGGACTGATCGACAATCATATCCAGAAAGACATGAATCCCGTCAAGATAATCCCGTAGCGGTTCCACATCCGCATTGAGAGAGCCGAACAGAAAACCGCGGTAGCTTTCCAGGCGGGCCACTTGTTCCAGGCCGTGGCCCCGGTTATGGAAATTCTGGCCGTAGTGGCCCTGCGCCTCGTCCTTTACCAGTATGTTGTTGCCGGCGGAGTCGAAGGTCCAGCCGTGGTAGGGGCAGACGTGGAATTTTTTGTTACCCGATTCGTTCTGGCAGACGAGCGCGCCCTTGTGGGGACAGGTGTTCAAAAAAGCCCTCAGGTCACCGGCCTGATCGCGCATCACTATTACCGGCTGCCGGCCAATATGGATATTCAGATAGTCATGGGGCTCGGGGATCTGGGTTTCGTGGGCCAGAAACACCCAGCTTGATTCGAACACATGCTTGAGTTCCAGCTCAAAGAGTTCGGGGTCGCGATAGATGTCACGGCTGACCTCAAACTGACCGCCACTAACATTGTCGACAAGCAGTTTATCCAGTGTTTCTGGCTGCCAGTTAACAGGTTCTGCAATGGGACTGTTCATTGACGATTCTCCTCTCCGGTGGGTCTGTTGTCCCGGCCTCTGGGACGCTTAGTAAGGGGGGCCACAGTTTGAATGGTAATTGCTTACCGTTAAAAAAGTCGCCCTTGGTTGTTTTTTTGTTAAGGCGACGGCTGCAAGCTGACAAAAGAGTAAACCAGCGATAACGTCCGGTTTTTCAGGCTCGATTACCGCACCAAATAAAACCTGTCAGCGGGAAACGACGGCTGGGCTGGCATTACCTTGATCTCTTGTCTGTTCACGCAGGCTTTATGGTAAAACCTATCCCTGGCCCTGAGAAGGGTGGCCATCGAATTGGTTGATCGATTGACACGACCGATGGTGGATTAAAAAATGCTGGAATAAAGAGGAGGAAAAGAGATGGCCTACACGGATATGCGCCAGTTTGTGGCGAAATTGGATGCGGCGGGCGAGCTGGTGCAGATTGATGCCGAGGTCGATCCAAATGAAGAGCTGGGGGCAATCTGCCGGGAGATGCTCGATCAGGGTGGCCCGGCCATTTTGTTTACCAACATCAAAGGTTACAACCACCGGTTGCTGGCCAACATGATGGGCACCACCCAACGGGCGGCGATGGTGATGGAGTGTCCTGAAGAAGAGCTGATTGAATCTTACGGTGAATTAAGCGCCCGCTCCCCGGTGGAAGAGCTGCCGCTGGCCACCGATGGCCCCTGTAAGGAAGTGCATATCAGCGAGGCGGATCTAGACCTCGATGACCTGGTGCCGCAGGTTCTCTCCAATCCCGAAGACGGCGGTCCCTTTCTCAATTATGGCCTGATGATTGTTAAGGACCCTGACAGCGGAATTCAGAATATGGGGGTCTATCGCTTACAGCGCCGCGGCAGCCGCCGCACCGGATTCTGGTCGATGCCACCAAGCCACGGCGCGGTGATTCGCAATAAATACGAGGCGATGGATAAGCCGATGGAGGTGGCGGTCTGCATCGGCGGCGATCCGATGCTCTATCTGGCCTCCCAGGTGGCCGGGCTGGATCTGAGCGTTGATGAGCTCAAGCTGGCGGCCGCCATGCGCGGGGAATCCTTTGACCTGGTCAAGGCAGAAACGGTGGACCTGATGGTGCCGGCCAATTGCGAGATAGTGCTTGAAGGTAAAGTGCTTGCCCATCACCGCGAGCCGGAAGGCCCCTACGGCGAATACCCCGGATATTACGGTCCGGTATTGCCCTTTCCGGTGGTGGAATTCCACCACGCCACCCATCGTAAAGATCCGATTTATGCCTATACCTACATGGGTATTCCGCCGACTGAGTCTCACGTGCTGTTTCAGGTCGGTAACGAGTCCGGTTTTTTGCGCAAATTACGCAACGGAACCGCGCCCACCGTGGTGGATGTCCACTGCCCGCCGGATGCCCATACCGTCATTGTCAGCCTGAAGAAAACCTATGAAGAGCAGGCCAAACATGTGATGTACGAGTTGTTTACCAGCCGCCTGGTGAAAACCGTGATCGTGGTTGATGAAGACGTCGACCCGCGCAGTTACGAACAGGTGTTCTGGGCGCTGGCGAATCGGTTTCATGCCGACGAGGACATTATCACCGGTTCCGGGGCTTGCACCATCGGACCCTCGGCGCAGAAATACAACGCCAAGCACGCCATCAAAATGGGCATGGACGCCACCGAACCGATGGAAGGCTACCCGGCGATCTCTCGACCCCGCCCGGAAATGATGGACAAAGTGCGCGCTCGCTGGGGTGAATTGATGACCCCGAAAACCTCGAAAATGCGGGCCAAGGGTTAATACCAGGCGGTAAACCCGAAAACAATTTGTGAGTCTTCGCTCTGCTCGCCATGGGATCTGGCCAGTTCTCTGGAATCGCCGAACAGTCGATTCCAGTTTACGCCTGCATAGGGCGCGAAGTGCCGAGTCACCTGATAGCGCAAACGCAGCCCCATTTCGATATCGGCCAGGCCGGAACCCACTCCGGTGGCGGCATCGCGCTTACCATAGACATTCATTTCCAGCTCGGGGGAGAGTACCCAGCGCTGGCTCAGGTGCCACTCCTGCTCAGCTTCAAGTCGAGCGCCGGTTTGCCCCCCTTCACCCATAAATAACGAGGCATTGATGGCTACCGACCAGGGGGTAAGCCCTTCCACCCCGACCACTAACCAGTCGCGTTCAGGTTGGGGGCGCAGGTCGTGTCGCCAGCCGGTTTCCAGGTTCCAGTAAGGGGCAATGGCACGGCTGTAGAGTAGTTGCAGTTCGGCCGCTTCGGTTTCCCCGGCGTGGCCTTCGATATCTGCGCGGAGTTTGAGTTTGTGCAGGTCGTAGCCGGCCCAGAACTCTCCCTCCAGTACACCGCTGTCGGGGCCATCGGTGGCCCGGGTCTCAATTTTTTCGATCGTCAGTCGGGTGAGCAGGGGATCATCCTCGCCGTGGGCGAGGGTGTCCAGCGGTGCGATCAGTAATAGCGACCCGGCGCACAGATTCAAGTAGAGCTGTTGCGGGATGGCCCATTTCATCAGCTCACCTCCACGACGCGGAACATGCCGGGCATGTGGTAGAGCAGGTGGCAGTGATAGGCCCAGCTGCCCAGAGCATCGGCGGTCACCAGATAGCTGATCCGTGAACCCGGCTGCACGATAACCGTGTGTTTACGGGGGATTCGTGCCGGATCGCCGGTTTCCAGATCGCTCCACATGCCGTGCAGGTGGATCGGATGGTTCATCATGGTGTCGTTGATCAGGTTAATGCGGACCCGCTCACCGAATTTCAGTTTCAGTGGTTCAGCATCGGCGAATTTAATGCCGTTGATTGACCAGATGTAGCGACTCATGTTGCCGGTCAGGTGTAGGGTGATTTCCCGATCCGGCTCGCGGGGGTCATCCGTGGGGCCGAGGCGATATAAGTCAGCGTAGGTTAATACCCGGCGACCGTTGTTGCGAAGGCCGACCCCGGGGTCATCGAGGCGATATTGGGCGTCGGTGGCTAGCATGTCGACCTGGGGGCCCCGGGTTACCCGATGGTGATTTAATGGCTCTGCGCTACCGTACCCGGCAGGGCCCGCGCCTATCTCTGTTTTGGCCTGGTGGTGTTGATGGTGACCATGGTGAGGATTCGCATCGGCCGCAGGGGTTTGGCCTGCCTGCATTGAATGGCCTGCGTGAGCGGCCATGCCCATATCGGTATGGGTCAGCACCGGTGGCGGATCGAGATCAGGGAGCTCCGCAGTTAAGGATCGGTCGGGGGTCAGCGTGCCCCGGGCATAACCGGACCGGTCTATCGCCTGGGCAAAAATGGCATAGGCCCGGTCATCCGCCGGCTCGACGATGACGTCGTAAGTTTCGGCCACGCCGATGCGAAACTCATCGACGCTCACCGGTTCAATGTTCTGGCCATCCGTGGCGATAACCGTCATCTTGAGTCCGGGAATGCGTAGATCAAAAATAGTCATTGCCGCCGCATTAATGATTCTTAGCCGTACCCGTTCCCCGCGTTTGAATAGCCCCATCCAGCCATCGGCGGGGGTGACGCCGTTCATCAGGAAAGTGTAGGTGGCCCCGGTGACGTCGGAAATATCCCGGTCTGACATGCGCATTTGCTGCCACATGCGGCGGTCCTTGTTAAACCCCTGCCAACCCTTTTCAGTCAGTTCGGCGAGGGAGTCGCCCAGCGTGCGCTCATTGAGGCTGTAGTACTCGGGCATTTTTTTCAGATGAGCGTAGATATCGGCAGGATTTTCGTCTGACCAGTCCGATAGCAGGATCACGTAATCGCGGTCGTAACTGAAGGGTTCAGGCGCTATCGGGTCGATAATGATGGCACCGTAACTGCCGGTCTGTTCCTGAAAGCCGGAGTGGCTGTGATACCAGTAGGTGCCGCTCTGACGCACCGGAAAGCGGTATCGAAAAGTGGCCCCCGGCTTGATGCCGCTGAACCCCTCGCTGATGTGGGGTACGCCGTCCTGGCTGGCAGGCAGAATGATGCCGTGCCAGTGGATAGAGGTATCTTCAGCCAGGTGGTTGGTCACATTCAGGGTCACGGTGGTGCCTTCTTTCCAGCGCAGGATGGGCGCGGGAACGGAACCGTTGATCGCCGTGGCAAAGCGCTGACGGCCAGTGAAATTCACCGCTAGGGGCTGGTAAGTCAGGTCAAACCGAGACCCGGCAAGCAGTGGAGCGGGCAAGCGGGTAGCCGGCCCGGCTATTCTGGTGGCATGGCCCGGCGCCAATCCCAACAGGGTTCCCCCGGCAGCAATTCCGGTGACAAAGCGACGCCGTGATATTCGGGGTGATGAAAGCCCCGGCCTGAGTAAGTCAGAATCCTGATAGTCGTTCATATGTTCCTTTCCTGTATACAAAAACCGGCTCAACAGTGAGCGAACGCCGGGGCTTACCCGTGGGTATTACCGGTGTCGATGGGTTTACAGGGATCAGGAACGGGGTGGGCGAAACGGTGGCCCAGAGGGGGCAGCGGCAATGGGGGTGGTCGGTATGCCAATGGGGTAACCGATCCAGCGTTGGGCAGTGGGCGGAGTGGGCAGTATCAGGGCGGCAAGGTTTCCTGAAGGACCGATGCAATCATGGTGCTGGCACTGCGGGTCGGGGCAGTCGGCGCAATGGGGAGCGGGTGCCCCCTGGTCGGTGGCGGCCGCATGGTGGGGCATTTCATCGGCGTGAGGGTGCCCCGGTGCGCAGTTCTGGGCGGCTGCCAGGGCAGCGCCCGCCGGAGCAGCTGCCAACGCAATCACACAAAGGAGGTTGATCCACAGGGAGTTGGCTAAAGGGGTGAAGATTTTTTTGCACATGGTTGCTTAAAGGTACCGGGTTGGTCGGTCAGGTGTAAATAAAAAATCGATTAGTCAGACTGGATAACAGTGGTCTCATAGCGCCAGATTTGCAGAGTGCTGGACCAGTAATGCTCCGGCAGGCCGGCTTTCTTTTTTAACTCGCGCAGAAACTCGGCTGCCGTGGGCAGGTTCTGCCAGACCACCGGCAAAAAGGTACCCCGCTGCACGCCATCCTCCAAAATTAAACCGTCGATGCCGGGGCGTAGCTGGGTAATCAGGTCCGCTTCGTCTTTGAAAACCATCCGGACAGGTTGGCTTAACAGGGAAATTTCAATATCAACTGTGGGCAGCTGCGTCGCCTCAACCGGGGGGAATCGCGGGTCTCGAAAGGCAGCGTTGCAGGCGTTGTGGGTGACATCCACAATCAGTGGTTGATCCGCCCCCAGGGTGCCGAGACAGCCGCGCAGTTGTTTACCGATATGCAGGCTAACAAAACTGGCCCCCGGTTGGATCAGGCGGGTGCTGTATTCAGAAAGTTGCACCGAGGGCGGCCGATGGTGGTGAGCCAGACCGTACTCTATTGACCGGCGGGCGGCGGTTAGCAGGATATCCGCATCGGTCACTGCGGGGCTACCGGCAGACAACGAAGGCACCGTATCCGACCACCTGGTCGCGAGTACCGGCGGTGTCGCCGGAATTTCTTAAATCAACCAGACGTATGCTCCAGCAGTGCTCCCTGGCGTAAGCCATCATGCCGAGGATAGGTAGCCGGCCACAGGCCTGTTCCCGATCGATGGCCGGGTCGAGCATCTCGATGGAGCGGGCGGTCAGGCGATCCAGGGCGGTGGCTGCCTGGTAATCGAGAAAATGGCTCAGATCCGAACTGATCACCACCAAAGTGCCGGGACTCTGCATGCAGAGATCGATCACCTGGCGGATCTGCTCGGCGCTGGTATCGCCCGCCAATAGCGGAATTAATGAAAACCGGCGAAGGAGTGTCTGCAAAAACGGCACTTGCACCTCGATGCAGTGCTCCTCGGCGTGGGCGCAATCGTTGGCCGCTACAAAGGGGAGTTGCAGAAGCCGGTCGATCTGCTGGCGATCAAGCGGGACATCACCCAGTGGCGTCTCAAAGTTTTCGACAGTGGGAACGGCCAGCCCCTGAACCCATTGCCGATGAGCCGGGCCGATGATCACCAGCCGTTGAATGGCATCGGCTCTGCCCTTGAGCCAGGTGAATGCCGAAGCGGCGACCGCACCGGAATAGATATAACCGGCGTGGGGCACAATAAGTGCCACCGGTTGAGGTTGAGGTTGAGGTTGAGGTTGAGTGGGGAGAGCATCAGCCTCAGCCAGCAGTCGGGTGACTTGAGTTCGCAGCGCTGCCGCAGTGGCGGGGTAAAAAATGCCGTTAACGGCGGCCGGTCGATTGTTTTCCATGCTTTGTCATTTTTTCTACAAATATCAGTACTAAGATTTCTGCTTCAGGGGTGTGAATCTATCGCCCATTGATTCAATCTATACCGGCTGGAATCTGAACACACAGACTCTATCGCGGCGCAGGTCACCATTATGAGCAACGCTATGCATACGGTCGCCACCGAATACTGGCATCCGCTGGGTAACGGTCAGTTACAGTGTGATCTCTGTCCACGATATTGCAAGTTACGTGAAGGCCAGCGGGGGCTCTGCTTTGTCCGCCAGAATCTGGGCGGCGAGATGGTACTGACTACCTATGGTCGCTCCAGTGGGTTTTGCATTGATCCCATCGAAAAAAAGCCGTTGAATCATTTCTACCCCGGTTCTGCGGTGCTCTCTTTCGGCACGGCTGGCTGCAATCTTGCCTGTAAATTTTGCCAGAACTGGGACATCAGCAAATCCAGGGAAATGGATGCGCTTACCGATCAGGCCCTGCCGCAGCAAATTGCCGCTGCGGCGGCGGCACACGGTTGTCGCAGCGTCGCTTATACCTATAACGACCCGGTTATTTTTCTCGAGTATGCGGTGGGTGTTGCCCAGGCCTGCCGTGACAGAGAGATTAAAAACGTCGCGGTAACCGCCGGTTACATCTGTGATCAGCCCAGAGAACGCTTTTTCAGACAGATGGATGCGGCGAATGTTGACCTCAAATCCTTCAATGATGAGTTCTATTTCAAATCAACGGGGGCGCATTTAGCCCCGGTGCTGGAAACACTGCAATACCTGCGCAGGGAGACGTCCGTCTGGCTGGAGCTGACCACACTGTTGATACCGGGCATGAACGACTCCGCTGCCGAGCTGGAAAAGATGACCCAATGGGTTTACGAAGAACTGGGGGCGGAGGTGCCCTGGCATTTCACCGCGTTTCACCCGGATTACAAGCTGCTCGACCGGCAGCCAACTCCGCTGGTAACCCTGCAACGGGCCCGCGCTATCGCCAGAAAAGCGGGGATGCGATACGTTTATACCGGTAACGTCATGGACGATGAAGGCGGCTCTACCTACTGCCACCAATGTGACGAATTACTCACCGCTCGCCACGGCTACCAACTGCATGGCTGGGATTTAAACGACGCTGGTCGTTGCAAGTTCTGCGCTGCGCCCTGTGCGGGACATTTCGATGCTGTGGCGGGTGTGTGGGGTGCGCGTCGCCAGCCAGTGCGAATCGCCGATTTTTCCGCGGCATAGTGCCGGTGGGACGAGTGGGCGGGCTACTTAAAGGATTCTCAGGAATATCAGGATGTCCGCCGATCCAGCCATAATTCCCCTGACCCACCTGGCGCTGGCGCTGATTCCGGTCGCCATGGTGTTGGCCATTCTGCTGCGTTGGGCACTCGGCCCCCTCAACGCCCTCTATTCGGTGGCTCGCATGGTCCTGCAGCTGGCGCTGATCGGGTTTCTGCTAAACGCTATTTTTAATAGCAGTAATCACTGGTTGGTGGCGCTGGTACTTGCGGCAATGATGCTGGCGGCCAGCTGGATTGCTCTGGGAACGGTTGACCGGCAGCGCGGACAACTGCTTGGCCGCGGTTTTGTGGCAATTTTGCTTGGCGGTGGGTCAGTGTTGTTGTTAATGGTGCTCGGGGTGTTGCGGGAAAGCTCGCTGTTTGTGCCACGGGTGGTGATACCGCTGGCCGGAATGATATTTGCCGGGGCGATGAACTCAATCAGCCTGGCTGCCGAAAGAGCCCACGCCGAGCTGGGCCGTGGCGAGACTCTGCTCACGGCGCGAAATGCCGCCATGCAGACCGCGATGATTCCGGTGATCAATTCCATGTTTGCGGTGGGGCTGGTCTCCCTGCCGGGAATGATGACCGGCCAGATTCTCTCCGGCGTGTCACCGCTGATCGCGGCGCGCTACCAGGTGATGGTGATGTGTATGTTGTTTGGGGCGTCGGGGCTGACCACGGCGCTTTTTCTTAAGCTGGCGTTACCGCTGATGAGGGATGGTAAATCGGCGGTAAATGCCTAAAAACCGTGACTGCCCCGATCAAAATTTTCTGATGGGAGCCAGCGCGTCAATCGATATCGACCATCAGTGGCGGGGAGAACACGGATATCGGCGGCAGTTCCCCGGCCCACTTTTCAATATGTATCAGGGTAGTCTGGGCGCTGGGGCCCTGAGCAAGTCTGGAGGTGCCCCGGTCGTAGGTGAGTACATTGGGGTTGCCGTGGATGTCCAGGCTGCCGGGCTGACCCGGTTCCAGTGGGTCATACCAGGCGCCGGTGGCCAGTTGCACCACGCCGGGAATTAACTGATCGCTAATTTCCACTCCCGCCAGACAGCTGCCGCGATCATTAAACAGGCGGGCCACGTCGCCGTTGCGCAGGCCGCGAGCGGTGGCATCATCGGGGTGAATGCGCAGCGGTTCGCGGTTGGCGATTTTGGAATTCACACTGGTGCGGCCAAAATCGAGCTGACTGTGGAGCCGCGTGGCTGGCTGGTTGGAGATCAGGTGAAGCTGGTCAGGACCGGCATTGCCGAGCCACTCCGCCGGTTCAAACCAGGTGGGGTGGCCGGGGCAGTCGTCGTAGTTAAAGCCGGCAATGGTGTCTGAGTAAATTTGAAATTTACCGGTGGGTGTCGGCAGGGGGTCGGCGATTGGATTTTCGATAAACTCCTCATAGGCCGGATTCGCCCCTTCCAGCGGCGGCAGTGGCAGGTGACCCTGCTGCCAGAAGGTGTCGAAATCCGGCAGTGAATGGCCATCAGCGGCTGCTCGCTCACGACTGCGCTCGTAGAGCTTTTGCAGCCATTGATCGCTGGTGAGCCCCTGGTCCCACTGTTTGCGATCGCCGAGTCTTTCGGCCAGTTCAGCAAAAATGTCCCACTCCAATCGCACCTCTACCGGCGGATCAATAATTTTCGGCATGGTGTAGGCGGCCTGGTCGGCAAAGCACCAGCCGATATCATTACGTTCCAGCGTGGTGGCGACCGGTAGCACTATGTCGGCATGGCGGGCGGTGGCGGTCCAGTAGCTCTCATTCACCACTACCGTCCTCGGTTTGTTCCAGGCCTCAATCAGGCGATTAATATCCTGGTGGTGGTGGAAGGGATTGCCCCCCGCCCAGTAGATCAGGTCGATCTCGGGGTAGGTCAGGTCATTGCCATTAAATTGGTAAGCACCGCCCGGATCAAGCAGCATATCGGCAATGCGGGAAACGGGAATGGCGGTTTTTACCGGGTTTGCTGCGGCCGGCAGTAGGGGTCCTCTCACCGCAGCGCCGATTTCACCGACCCCGCCCATGGCACCGTAACCGTAACCAAAGCCACCGCCGGGTTTGCCCACCTGACCGATCATGCAGGCCAGTACCATCATCATCCAGTAGGGCTGCTCGCCGTGATCGGCGCGTTGCAGTGACCAGGCCGCGTTCAGGAAACTGCGCCGAGCGACCAGTTTTTGCGCCAGCTGTTGGATGGTGTCTGCCGGCACTCCGGTGATTGTTTCCGCCCAGGCAATGTCTTTGGGCTGCTGGTCGGTGTGGCCGAGCAGATAGGGTAAAAACTGGTCGAAACCGTGGCAATAGCGGGCGAGGAAACCGGCCGCATGCAGGTTCTTACTCACCAGGGTATGGGCCATGCCCAACATCAGCGCGACGTCGCTGTTGGGACGAAGGGCTATCCACTGGGCATCGAGTTCGCGCATCAGGTCATCCTGAATCGGCGACACATTAACGAACTGACAGCCGGCGGCTTTCATTTTCAATAACCATTCACGGGTAGTGCGCCGGGTCATGCCGCCGTGGGTGACCTGGGCATTTTTAAGCGGAATTCCGCCAAAAGAGAGATGCAGCTCGGTGTTGCCTATCAGGGTTTCCCAGGCGCTGTTCTTGCCGCCGCTACCCAGAATGTGCGGCAGGATCGCCTCGCCGGCGGCCAGGCTGTAGGTGCCGACAGAATCGGTATAACCGCCAAATCCGCTAAGAAATCGATGCAGCAGATGGTTGGCCGAATGCAATTTTCCGGCACTGGCCCAGCCGTACGAACCCGCGTAAATGGCCTGGTTGCCCCGCTCGTCCCGGGTGCGCTTGATTGAGTCAGTCACCAGGTCAAGGGCCTGGTCCCAGCTGATTTCAACAAAGGGTTCGCTGCCGCGCTGGCGACGGGTTTCGTTACCGCCGGACTGCAAATATCCCTGTCTCACCGCCGGTTTCAACACCCGGCAGGGATGGTCGGCCATATCGGGTATGGAGTCGAGTATGGGAGAAGGGTTGGGGTCGAATTCAAATGGCGTCACCCCAGTTATTCGCCCTTCCCTCACTTCCGGGTGAAAGGTGCCCCAATGGCTGCCACTGATGATTCGGTCGACCAATATTGTTCTCCCTAACCGGGTATTCTGCTAAACGTCAATTTACCTTACTAAGGACAGTGACGGAATTAGCTGCACCCAATTACTGGTGGCATCACGGCTCTATACATGTCTGCCACTCCCGTTCGTCCAGAGCTTGTCGTAGGGCGCCCTTCGACAAGCTCAGGACGAACGGCATATAAGGCGCGTCCCGCCCGTAGCAACTTGCGAATGTCCCTGGCTGCAAGG
>JAYNPV010000064.1:0-5447 GCA_038113925.1 Gammaproteobacteria bacterium
GTCTTCAAGACCTTTGATGTCTTTAGGATAGCGGTCACAGGTCAGAATGACCTGGTTCCTGCCATCAAGTAAGCCGTTGAAAATGTGGAAAAATTCTTCCTGTGAGCGCTCCTTTCCGGCAAAGAACTGAATATCGTCGATCAGTAAAACGTCGGCTGATCGATAATAATTTTTAAACCGGTCCATGCGGTTATGTTGCAGGGAAGAAACCATGTCCGCGACAAAGCGTTCGGCATGCAGGTAAACAACTTTCCGTTTCGGGTTGCGCTGTTTTATTCTTAAACCGCAGGCGTGCATGATATGGGTTTTTCCCAGACCGACTCCGCCGTATATCAGTAATGGGTTGTATACCGTTTTATCGCTGTTACTGATTTGTAGCGCTGCAGCGCGGCAAAGTTGATTTGATTTTCCTTCGATAAAATTATCGAAAGAGAGGTTTTTATCCAGTCGATGCCCGTCGCTTCCCAGGTCTTCAGCCGGTTCAGGCGCCCTGAGAGGGCTGTTGGCCGGGGGCGGGGCTTGAAGCCCGGAGGCTGTCCTTGCTTGAGTTTGACTGGAACCCAGTTGAATGGTCAGCGAAAGGTGTTTGCCCGACAGGGTGGTCAGTACCGCCAGGATATCCTTGTAGTATTTATCGTTGACCCAGTCCAGAACAAATCTGTTGGGTGCCAGCAGGACGATCTTGTCATCCGCTGAACTGACACTCTGCAGGGGTCTAATCCAGGTATTAAATTCCTGAGATCCAAGCCGTTGCTCTAGTTCTTGCAAACAGGAATTCCACAAACCCTTAGCACCTGACAATTGAATTGATACAAGCTAAAGAAAAACCAATCGTTTATCGTGGCTCAGCAGCGCCATTTTCAAATATTACGTTGACTCAGCAGCGATAACCAGAACCAAATAGATTGGCCGCACTAAAAATCTCGACAGTGCCTTTACGGCGCGTGATCTGAGTGCAATTCGATAGTGTATCCATCCGCATAACATTCGGCCATAGCAGCTTGTCACTAACTATTGTTGACGGGCGGGGCGAGCTCGGGTAGCCTTGCCGTCCTTTTTTTTGCCGTCAGCGCTTTTTTAACCTCCTTCAGTTGGATATCCATGAAACGTACATTTCAGCCCAGTCGAATTAAACGAGCACGCACCCATGGATTCCGCGCGCGCATGCGGACACTGGGAGGCCGAAAAGTACTCAATGCCCGTCGAGCAAAAGGTCGCAAACGTCTGGTCCCCTAGGGCTTGCTGTCAGGCAGTGATTGGACTGTCTAAGTCGGTAACCCTAAGTGGTGGATGACGGATTAACTTTTAGTAGAAAATACCGGCTGTTGGACCGGCAAGCGTTCGATCGGGTGTTTGCAGACCCGGTTCGTTTGACCATCCCGCCCTTTACCCTGCTGTTTCGGGAAAATCAGATGGGTCATCCGCGGCTAGGTATGGTGATTGCCAAGAAAAATCTCCGCCTATCAGTGAGGCGAAACGCGGTTCGGCGAAAAGTTAGAGAAACTTTCAGACTCTCCAAAGGCCGCTTGCCTGGTGTCGATCTGGTGCTAATCGCTCGCCGTGACATAGTTGATTTCAGCGCACCACAGCTCGTCAGCCAGCTCAACAAAATCTGGACCAGACTTGCCGATGATTAGGTATTTACTAATAAAAATAGTACAGGCCTATCGCTTTTTTCTTAGCCCCTGGTTGGGTAACCATTGCCGCTTTCACCCGACCTGCTCTGACTACTGTTTGCAGTGCCTGCGGCACTTTTCGCCGTGGACGGCGCTCTGGTTGACACTTAAAAGAGTTGGCAGATGCCACCCCTGGTCGGCGGGTGGTGTGGATCCGATTCCCAATGAAACCCGCTGATATTTTTCTCCCCCTTCTGTCTGGATGACTATGGAAACTATTCGTCTAATACTGTTTGTCGTCCTGGCGTTTTTACTGCTGCAAATTTGGCAAAACTGGCAAATGCAAAACCAGCCGGCCGTGGCAGAGCAATCGCCGCAAGCGCAAAGAAATGACTATCCTGTCGCGGAAGAAATGGTTGAACCGGCCAGTACTACCGAGGTTCCGGTCACATCAGGAGAGGTCTCGACCACTCCCCAGGACAGGCCTGCCACGCTGGTGACGGTGGAAACCGATACCCTGATTGTTGAAATTGATAGCCGCGGTGCATTACCGGTCAGGGCCTGGTTAAAGCAGTATCCGGTAACGCCGGAGGAACCCGACGAACTCATCATTATTTTTGATGACAGCCTGAGTCGTCAGAACTATCTTCAGTCAGGCGCAGTGGCTAATTCGGGCCACCCATCGGCGCCCAACCACACCACGCTGTTTGCAATCGATGAGGGTGACTATCAGCTGGCGGAGGGTGAGAAAAAAATCACCCTCAAAGCAACCGCCCGTCTGGAAAGTGGCATCGAGCTGCAGAGGGAGCTTACCTTCCACCGGGGAAGTTACCAGATAGAAATAGCGAGCCGACTAATCAACCATAGCCAGCAGGTCTGGAATGGACGCTTCTACCACCAACTGGTCCGCGCCCCCGGCAGCGGTGCCGAGCGTTCCTTTTTTGCTCCGGCGTCCTACGAGGGTGCGGCCTTCTATACGCCCGAGGAGAAATATAACAAGGTCGATTATGGCGATATTGCCGAGGGACCGATGTCACTGGCCACCGTTGATGGCTGGGTGGCGATGCTGGAACATTATTTTGTTGCCGCGCTGGTGCCGGAAGCGCCGGAAAGGTTTTACACCAAAGCGCTCGATGGCCAACGTTTTGCGGTGGGTAGTATCACCCCCGCCGTTGCGGTGGGTGCAGGCAGCCAGGTGGAAAATAATGCCATTCTCTACCTCGGGCCCAAAGAACAACATCGCCTGGAAAGCATCTCCCCCGGGCTGGAGCTGACCACAGATTTTGGCATGCTGACCTTTCTCGCTCAGCCGCTTTTTTGGGTGCTTAAATGGCTTAATGGCATCTTTGGTAACTGGGGTTGGGCGATTATTGGCGTAACCGTGATATTGAAAGCACTGTTTTTTCCGTTATCGGCGGTGGGCTATCGTTCCATGGCAAAAATGAAAAACGTACAGCCGAAGATGGTCGCCCTGCGCGAAGCCTACGCGGATGATAAAACCCTGCTCAACCAAAAGATGATGGAGCTGTATCGCAATGAGAAGATCAACCCTTTGGGGGGCTGTTTACCGATCTTGATTCAAATTCCGGTGTTTATTGCCCTCTACTGGGTGTTGCTGGAGAGCGTTGAGCTACGACAGGCTGGGTTTATTTTCTGGATAACCGATCTGTCTCAGAAGGATCCCATCTATGTCTTGCCGATCCTGATGGGGGCCAGTATGTTTATTCAGCAAATGCTGAATCCCGCCCAGCTCGAGCCAATACAGCAAAAAGTAATGATGGCCATGCCGGTCATTTTTACTTTTTTCTTTCTCACTTTCCCCTCGGGGCTGGTGTTGTACTGGGTGGTAAATAATATTCTGTCGATCCTGCAGCAGTGGCAGATCACCCGAAAATACGCCACAGCTTAGCGCTTGGTCCCACCGGGCTCCTGCTGATCAGGAGGCACCCATGGCCGTAGATACCATAGTCGCCAGAACCACTCCCCACGGCAGGGGTGGCGTCGCCATAGTGCGCCTGTCAGGCCCCCAATCCGGCAAGATTGCAACGGTCCTGGCGGGGAGTCTGCCGGCGCCCAGGCAGGCAGAGCTACGTTCCTTTAAGAATGCGGATGATCAGGTTATCGACTCGGGCCTGTTGCTATTTTTCCGCGCGCCTCACTCTTTTACCGGAGAGGATATCGCTGAATTTCACTGTCATGGCAGCCCGGTGGTAGTAGACATGCTGCTGGCCAGAGCCATGCAACTCGGTGCCCGAATGGCGCTACCGGGGGAGTTCAGCCAACGGGCGTTTTTAAACGAGCGAATCGACCTGGCCCAGGCCGAAGCGATTGCGGATGTAATTGATGCCTCCAGTGACCAGGCGGCGCTGAGCGCGCAGCGAGTCCTGCAGGGGGATTTTTCCCGCCGGCTGCATCAGCTGGCAGCTCAATTAACCGAATTAAGGGTCTATATCGAAGCGGCGCTGGATTTTCCCGACGAAGAGATCGATTTTCTTGCCGATCAACACCTGGTAAAGCGAGTGGATGACCTGCAGCAGGCGATTGATAACATTGCCGGATCGGCCCAGCAGGGGCAGCTGTTGCGAGACGGTATCAAAGCGGTAATCAGCGGCCCGGCCAATGTGGGAAAATCGACTTTACTCAATGCTCTGGCCGGTCAACAGCGGGCCATAGTGACCGACATCGCCGGAACCACCCGTGACCTGTTGCGGGAAACCCTGATCATCAACGGCTTGCCTATGGAGATTATTGATACCGCCGGACTGCGGGAATCCGAGGACCCGGTGGAGCAGGCCGGTATCCTCCTGGCGCAGGGGGCAATGCAGTCCGCGGATCTACTGTTGATTATCGAAGCGATCGATGGAGATACCGATCAACGGCAACCGCTCTCCCGGGCGATGGAAACAATACCCCGGCGGGTCAAGCAGATATCGGTGATCAATAAAATAGACATCGCCGGCTCCCCGCCGCGGGTGAATCGTGAAAACGGCGCGGTGCAGGTGCAGCTTTCCGCCAAAACAGGCGAGGGGCTTGATCTATTACGAAGCGAAATTGAGAAAGCCGCGGGATACCACCCGGGTGAAGAGGGAGTTTTCATTGCCAGGCGTCGTCACCTAGATGTCCTGCGGCGAGTCAGTGAGTCGGTGAGTCGGGGCCGAATGGCATTGCAACGCCTGGGTGCCGGAGAATTACTGGCTGAGGAGCTAAGGGTTTCTCAAGTGGCGTTAGGTGAAATCACCGGCGAAGTGACTCCGGACGATTTGCTTGGCGAAATATTCAGCAATTTCTGTATCGGCAAATGAATACTACGCCTGTCAGACCGCTGGTACTTTGCTTCGGGGGTCACGATCCCAGTGGTGGAGCGGGCATCCAGGCCGATATTGAGTCGCTAGCCGCCAGCGGGTGTCATGCCCTGCCCATAGTGACTGCCCTGACTGAACAGGACACCAGGCAGGTTTATCACTTTGAGCCGGTAGCGCCGTCACTGGTACAGGCTCAGGTATCCAGAGTCATTACCGATATGGTTCCCGACGCGATTAAAGTAGGCATGGTTGCCAATCAGCAAAACCTGGCCCCTATTCTTGAGGTGGTTCGCTGCTATCCCCTGGTGCCTCTGGTGGTGGACCCCGTGCTTGCTGCTGGCTTTGGTGGGTCGTTGAGTAGCGCCAGCCTGGCCGGACAGTTAATGACCCAGCTGATCCCGCTGGCGACTGTGGTGACGCCCAACAGTGAAGAGCTAACCCGGCTGGCGGCAATCCCAGACTCGCAACCGGCAGTCAAAAACCTGCTCGCGACCGGCTGCAAGTCCTTGCTGGTTACCGGCACCCACGC
>JAYNPV010000064.1:5457-10411 GCA_038113925.1 Gammaproteobacteria bacterium
ATTAATACCCTTTACCGATCAGAGCAACCACCAGTAGCGCGCCATTGGCCTCGACTGCCCCATTCCTACCACGGAAGTGGTTGTACACTCGCCAGCGCGATAGCCGGTCGACTGGCCCGGGGAAGCGCTCTCGAAGAGGCGGTACTGGACGCCCAGGCCTATACCTGGGAGAGCCTTAACCTTGCCATTAATCCCGGAAAAGGTCAGAGGCTACCGACCCGGGTCAGACCCGAATGAAACCCACTGCAATAAGCGGGCTTTATGCCATTATAGATACCTCGATCACCGCCGAACGGGAGCTGCTATCAAGAGCTGAAGCGGTGCTGGCAGGGGGCGCTCGGGTATTGCAGTATCGGGATAAGAGCAGCGACCATGACAAACGCTTAAGCCAGGCCCAGGCACTGCGTGACTGCTGTCGAGATCGGCAGGTAGCCTTTATCGTTAACGACGATTACCGCCTGGCAGCCGCAGTAGCAGCCGATGGCGTGCATCTGGGTGAAGAAGATGGAGCCATGGCGTTGGCCCGCGATTATCTGGGTGAGCAGGCAATAATCGGTGTTTCCTGTTACGACCAGCCCCCGCTAGCTATCCAGGCGCAGCGAGACGGAGCCGATTATATCGCTTTTGGCCGGTGTTACCCCTCTGTTACCAAGCCTGGTGAGCGCTACGTGACTCTGGAGCAGATTCGCCGAGCCAGACAGCAATTGACCATTCCGATTGTCGGCATTGGCGGTATTAATGTTGGTAACGTCGCGCCCCTGATTGCCGCCGGGGTGGACGCCGTGGCGGTAATCGGTGCCCTGTTTGCTACCCCCGACAGTGAAGTGGCCGCCAAACAGATTTGTGAGCAGATCAGCCGGGTGACCTAGAGTGACAACAAAGAAAGTTCTGCAGGCAAACCGCCCTGCCCCGCGATTAGATGGAGTATCAGATGAATAGCCACAACGCTTCGCTCTACCAGCGAGCCTGCGAACTTATCCCGGGAGGGGTTAATTCTCCGGTGCGCGCTTTCACCAGTGTGGGTGGAGACCCGCTGTTTATAGAGCGGGCGGAAGGGGCACGGATATTTGATTCAGCGGGCAACGGCTATATTGACTATGTCTGCTCCTGGGGACCGATGGTAATGGGCCATGCCCACCCGCAGGTGGTGGCAGCGTTAGCAGAAGCGGCGGCCCGGGGCACCTCATTTGGCGCGCCGACACTGGCGGAAATAGAGCTGGCGGAGCTGGTAAGAGAGCTGATGCCGGCAATCGAACAGCTTCGTCTGGTCAATTCTGGCACCGAGGCAACCATGAGCGCGATTCGGCTGGCTCGAGCCTTTACCGGGCGGGAAAAAATCGTCAAGTGTGAAGGTTGTTATCATGGCCATGCCGACAGCCTGCTGGTCAAAGCAGGTTCCGGGGCGCTGACACTGGGCGTGCCCTCTTCCCCAGGGGTACCGGTTGAGCTGGCCAATCTGACTCTGACCCTGCCGTTTAATGACCTGGCAGCGGCGGAGCAGCTGTTTGCCGACCAGGCAGACGAGTTGGCCTGCCTGATCATTGAACCAGTGGCCGGCAATATGGGCTGTATCCCGCCTGAGGAGGGGTATCTGCAAGGGCTGCGACAACTCTGTGACCGGTATGGCGTAGTGCTTATCTTCGACGAAGTAATGAGTGGCTTTCGCGTGGCCCTCGGCGGTGCCCAGGCACTCTACTCGGTCACCCCGGATTTAACCACGCTGGGCAAGGTCATCGGCGGTGGCTTACCGGTGGGGGCGTTGGGAGGGCGAGCAGAGATCATGCAGCAACTGGCCCCTGTGGGTCCGGTCTATCAGGCGGGCACCCTGTCCGGCAATCCCTTAGCTACTGCCGCGGGTCTGACAACCCTGAGATTGCTGACCCAGGCAGGGCAGTTTGAACAGATAGCAGATGCCGCCCGACGACTTGCCAGCGGAATACGTGAACGGGCAGAAACCCACCAGATACCCCTGGTAGTGAATCAGGTGGGTACCCTGTTTGCCCTGTTTTTTACCGAAGCGGCTGTAGTAAGTGACTATGCTGGCGTAACCTCTGCTAATAGCGAGCGGTACGCCAGCTTTTTTCATTTAATGCTGGAGCAGGGCGTTTACCTGGCCCCATCGGCTTACGAAACCGGTTTTCTCAGTGCATCCCACGGGGAGAAGGAGATAGAAGCGACCCTGGCGGCGGTGGCCATCGCGTTTTCGCAGCTTTAGCCCGGCCTGGGTCGAGTAACGCTCGATGTTCCTTTATGGCACCTTTAAAAACTTAATGCGAATCGTTTGCATTTAAAATATAATTCCCCTGTTTTTTTAAGGGGAGCAACAAATGTTTAAAGCAAAGTTAAGTAAATGGGGTGTGTTGACGCTACTGTTGGCCAGCACCCTGCCCTCACAGGCGGGTGAGATCGAAGAACTAAAAGAGACGGTGCAGCTGCTGCTACAGCGTATTGAGGCGCTGGAGACCGAGCAGAAGGAAATCGCCGTCGCCCAGGAAGCGATTGTCGAGGAGGTCGAAAACAGCGCCGCTTCGCAACTGGCCCAATGGGCTGAGAAGACTACCGTCGGTGGTTATGGCGAGGTGCACTGGAACAACACCAACCTGACAGACGAAATTGATGTCCACCGCTTTGTGCTCTTTTTTGGTCACCAGTTCACCGATGATCTGCGCTTTTTCTCCGAAGTGGAGCTGGAGCATGCGCTCTCTGGTGAGGGTAAAAATGGCGAAGTGGAGCTGGAACAGGCTTACATCGAGTACGACATCAATGACCAGCACCAGGTTAAAGGCGGGGTTTTTCTCCTACCGGTCGGCATTCTTAACGAAACTCATGAACCCAACACTTTTTACGGTGTTGAGCGTAATAATGTAGAGAAAAACATCATCCCCACCACCTGGTGGGAGGCTGGTGCCATGTTTAGCGGGGAACTTGGCGGCGGCTTTGGCTATAACCTGGCCGTTCACTCGGGTCTTGAAGCATCCAAAAGTGGGGCCTTCACCTTCTTACCTCGTGATGGTCGTCGTAAGGTCAGTGAAGCGCCGGCAGAAGATGCCGCCGTGACCGCCCGGTTAAAGTACACCGGGGTTCCCGGTCTGGAGCTGTCGGCGACCGTACAGCACCAGGGTGACCTGACCCAGAGCGATGCGGGCACTGATGAAGCCGAAGGGCTGTTAACCGAAACCCATGCGGTGTTTAATCGCGGTCCTTTCGGGTTACGCGCGCTCTATGCCATGTGGGATATTGATGGCGATGAAGCCAAAGCCCTCGGCCGTGATGAGCAGGAGGGCTGGTATATCGAACCCTCCTACCGGATCAATGAGAACTGGGGGGTGTTTGCCCGCCGCTCATACTGGGATAATGAAGCCGGCAACAGCGTTGACAGTGAGTACAAACAGACCGATATCGGCATAAATTACTGGCCAAACGAAAAAGTGGTCATCAAGTTTGACTGGATGGATAAGGATGCCCCAAGCGGCAAGTCTGATGAAGATGGCGTTAACCTGGGCATCGGTTACCAGTTCTGATCAATCGTTACTGATATCAGGTAAAAAGTCCTTGTTTAAGCAGAGCGCCATCTTGGCGCTCTGCTTTTTTTGTTGGCTGGCTCAGCCGGTTGGAGCGGCTGTTTATCTGACCCAGGCAGAATTCCTGCGCGGTGCTTTTGTTAACCCCCCCTCACCGCAGACGGTCTGGTTACGGGGTGCTTTGCGAGACCAGGTAAAGCAAATTCTGGGTCATCGCTATGCAGCACTGCGTATCCGCTATTGGCAGCAGGAGGATCCGCCCGGTGGCCCTGCACGGACCGCCTGGATTCTCGAAGAGATCGGCAAAGAGCTGCCCATTACCGCCGGTTTTGTTGTCTCTGGCTCGACGATCGAATCGGCCCAGGTGTTGGCCTTTCGCGAAAGTCGCGGTGGCGAGGTGCGTTATCCGGCTTTTACGCGCCAGTTCGATGGCCTGAGCCTGTCTGACCAGCTAGGGCTAAGTGCAACCATTGACGGTATATCCGGGGCAACCCTGTCGGTATCGGCGATGCGGCGTATGGCTCGACTGGCGCTTTACCTCCATCAACATGTGACTCTTGATGAGCCGGCTGCAGATTAACTCACGCAGGCAGGCCCGCTGGCGCAGTTGGCATATCTGGTCGGGTCTGGTTTCAGCCATTGTGCTAATCAACCTGGTGATAACCGGGGTACTGATTAATCACACCGATGGCCTGCAACTCGATCAGCGGCCGGTTGCCCTGCAGCCTTTACTTAAATGGTACGGGTTTAAGCCGCCGGGTCGAGCCGTGCGTTTTTATCTACCTGACGCCCAGGTCATCCAGCTCGATCAGCGCGTTTACCTTGATAAGCAACCGCTTATGGACAGTGTCGAGCCGCTGTTGGCTGTCTGTCCGGTTGCCGAGGGGATAGCGGTTATTACGCCGATAAAAATTATTCTGTTGACCGCGGGTGGTGAACTGATCGAGGCCGTCGATCTGCCTGAGTCGCTGGCAAAACAGATTGACCAGGTGGCTTGCACCACCGACGGGCCACTGCTTGAATCAGCGACAAACCATTGGGTCGCGGATCCTCTGTTTACCCAATGGCAGCAGCGCCAGCACAAATCGACTTTAAACTGGCAATTCCCGGAGTTGCTCAGTTCAAAAGCGCGTGAACAGGCTTACATGCTATACCACCGGGAATCACTTACCTGGGAGCGACTGTTGCTTGATCTGCACAGTGGCCGGCTGTTTGGATTCGCCGGCGTGTTGCTGGTTGATGCGGCGGCTATTCTGTTATTGCTGCAGATTGTTACGGGTCTGTATATGTTCTGGCAGTCACCGCGCCCTTCCCCGCCTTCAAGGGAGGAGCGATGAAGCTAGTGGTCAGCCTGGGTGGGGAGGAGCGACTCCAGCCGATAAAGATCTTCGACCTGCTGTCTCCGGCTTACCAGATGTTGAGAATCTCCATCG
>JAYNPV010000064.1:10421-12716 GCA_038113925.1 Gammaproteobacteria bacterium
CCATCGACCATCACCTCCGCCGGGTGCGGGCGGCTGTTGTAATTTGAGGCCATGGTAAATCCATAAGCGCCACAACTCATCACCGCCAGCAGATCCCCCTCCGCCAGTGCCAATCGGCGGTTTTTACCCAGGAAATCACCGGTTTCACACACCGGACCCACCAGATCCCACGGCATCGCGGGTACTGCAGCCGCTTCATCGATGGGTTCAATGTCGTGCCAGGCATTGTAAAGGGCCGGGCGCAGCAGATCGTTCATCGCAGCATCAACCAGCGCAAAGTTATGGTCGGCCCCGGGTTTCAGGCCGATCACCCGGGTAAGTAATAGCCCGGCATTGCCGACCAGGCTGCGGCCGGGCTCACAAACTATTGTTTCCGGCCGACCGGAAAACATCTCTACCAGCAGGGCCGCATACTCCGCAAAGGTTGGCGGTTGTTCATTCTGGTAACGAATTCCCAGCCCGCCGCCAACGTCGATATGCTCTAGCGTGATTCCCTCTGCATGAAGATCATCTGCCAACGCCAGAATCCGGCTAATGGCATCGCGCAGAGGCCCGAGATCCGTCAGTTGAGAGCCGATATGGCAATCGATGCCAACCGCCTCCAAAACCGGCGATTGGTGGAGTCGCTGATAGATCGCCGCGGCCTGGGTGATATCCACACCAAACTTATTTTCCTTGAGCCCCGTTGAAATGTAGGGATGGGTGTTAGCGTCGACATCCGGGTTGACGCGCAGCGCCACCGGCGCGATTACCCCCATTTGGTTAGCCATGTTTTCTAGCCGGGTTATTTCACTGGTCGATTCCAGGTTGATGCAGCCGACGCCTGACTGAAGCGCCTGATGCAATTCCTGGTCGGTTTTGGCGACGCCTGAAAATACCACCTTAGCCGGGTCTCCGCCCGCGGCAATGACCCGGGCAAGCTCTCCCTCGGAAACCACATCAAACCCGGAGCCCTGGCGCGCCATCAGGTCGAGGACGGCCAGATTGGAATTGGCCTTTACGGCGTAGCAGATCTGATGAGGGTGAGGCGCGAGGGCGCTATCCAGTGCCTGCCAGGCCTGTTCCATCGCGCTACGCGAATAGATATAGCAAGGGGTGCCGTATTCGGTAGCAAGCGCTGCCAGCGGGATTTTCTCGGCGTGTAGTTCGCCGCCGATGCGTGAAAAGTGGCTCACCGGTGGCTTCAGCGGTTGGCAGCGTACTGGTTAGCCGGTTCGTCAGGGTGATATAGAGGCCCCATCTGGCCACAGCCGGTCGCCATCACTAAAGCCATCGAAATCAGGGTAACTCTGCAAAGGTGGTGCCAGCGCTTTTTCATTAATGGAGGTCTGCAATTGGGATCGGGGCGCAAGTATTGCCTCTCGCTGTGTGAATTTCAAATGCCGGAGCTATGTTCTGCCACTAATTCTGTCCCCTGACTATCCTCCACTACCCTTTGCAGGGCATCGGTCAGGCGCTCTTCGATCGAGCGCTTGTATTTGAAGTAGTGAATGCTCTGCAGGGGAGCCTCACCACTGGCGGGCAATGCCAGTTCCACGTCGGTGATGTAAATGGGGTAATTCTGTCCGCTCTGGCGGTGTGTGAGCATCTCCCAGGCTACCCGCTGATAAAGTTCAGCGCCCCATTCCAGCGAAGAGAATTCATCGCCCCGAAAAATAATCGACAGCGCCGGGCTACCGGTGTTTGACGGAGTCGCCAGGGCGTGAATATCAATGATTTTGTGGCCAGGGTCGAGATTGAGCTCTACTTCGCGCGCCTGCCAGCGCCCCTGTTTATTCTTTACCAGCTGATAGTAGCCGGTGGAGATTTGCTCATGGCTTTGCCGGGTAAGAGCGAGTCGGGCGATAACGTTGTCGACAAAAACTTTCAGGTGACACAGCTGCCCCTTCAACTCATAGGTTTCGGTGGATTGCATGAAATAGGCACCGCCTTCATCAATGATATGAAAGTGGGTTTTCTCGCCTACCACTTGAACAAACAGCTGAATGGTACCGGGATTATTCAACCGGGAGACCACCGCAATGGCTTCGCAATCGGCCGCCTGGGCTTCGAAATAATTGGTGACCCCGCCCGCCGCGGGTTGAGAGAGCAGCTCAATAAGGCTGCCCTTGTCTTCTGCTGACCGACGCTGAAATCCGGCCTCTGTCTGCTCGATCATGTCGTAGCCGCGGCCTACCGAATAAATCAGCCGCCAGTGTTCATCTTGCATAGGTTCAGACAGGTCCAGGGCAGTGCTAAACAGCGCCTCCACCCGTTCAGCCGCTTCCTCGCCAAATTGTTCACAGAAACCAAAGA
>JAYNPV010000065.1:0-2998 GCA_038113925.1 Gammaproteobacteria bacterium
CAGCTGCGCCGGTCACTGCCGGCAGCGTCGATTTATATTCTCAATGGCGTGGGCAGGGAATCCGCCGAGCGCTTTCACCAGGCGCGACTGATCCCGGTACTCAATACCATTGATGAGGTTCGCAGCTGGGCGAGCATCCGGCACTCGGCAAAGCATGAGTGTGCCCTCAACATTGATACGGGCATGCAGCGGCTCGGCCTGGAGGCTGAAGAATTCTTGACCCTGGTGGGTAATGCTGCCCTGCTAGACAACTTGCAGCCAGTACTGGTGATGAGCCACCTGGCCAGCTCTGAAGTTGCTGATAACCCGACCAACCCGGCCCAGCTGACCCGATTTAACCAACTGATCCGCAACCTGCCCGCATCGTTTGATGCCTGCAAATTCAGTCTGGCAAACTCCTCCGGCATATTCCTTGGCGGGCAATACCATTTTGATTTGTGCCGAGCGGGCGCGGCCTGTTACGGGGTCAATCCTCAGCCAACGCAAACCAATCCGATGCAACCGGTGCTCACCGTCAGCGCCCCGGTTATTCAAATCAGAACCGTGCGCCAGGCCAGCGGCGTCGGATACGGCGGCACCGCCAGTGTCGCCCCCGGTGACCGACTGGCCGTTATCGGCGCCGGTTATGGAGATGGCTATCCCCGGCACGCCAGCAATCACGGTCAGGTACAGATCGGTGAGTGGCTGGCGCCGGTCACTGGCAACGTCTCCATGGATCTGATCACCGTTAACATCAGCCACATTCCGGCCGGGGCTATTGAGGTAGGGGATAGCGCCTATCTACTCAATTCACAGGTCACCATCGACCAACTGGCGGCGGCGGCCGGTACCATCGGCTACGAAATTCTCACCACGTTGGCCAAAGGCGCGCAGACTGAATTCCGGCCCGGCTGACCGGCATTGCTATCTCACCTCGGTCGCGACTGAAGTCGCTCCTACAAAGGGCGTCTCTGCCTGTGGGATGCGTTAGGAATAATCAGGGGCATCCCAAAAACCTCTCTCACCTGAACAGCGGAGATTCCTGTAGGAGCGACTTTAGTCGCGACCATGGGGCGGCGGAGACACTGGCTTTCGCGACTGAAGTCGCTCCTACAAAGGGCGTCTCTGCCTGTGGGGTGGGGTGCGTTAGGAATAATCAGGGGCATCCCAAAAAACCTCTCTCACCTGAACAGCGGAGGTTTCTGTAGGAGCGACTTTAGTCGCGACCATGGCGCGGCGGAAACGCAGGCTGTCGCGACTGAAGTCGCTCCTGCAATCCTTGCATTCATCCCTCGGAGCGGGTGTTCGATAATCCACTCCCCTCGAAAAACAGTAGCTAAACCTCCACCATTACCTTGCCGAACTGATTACTCGCCTCCAGGTAGCGGTGAGCTGCGACAATCTCATCGAGACTGAACACCTTGTCGGTAATCGGCCGGATGGAGCCCTCGGCAAAACCGTCCAGGATGCCCGCAATTGCCCGTTCACGCCGGGCTTTGTCGCGCAATAATTCAAATACCAGGTAGGCCCTTACGGAGAGCCCCTTGGCCATGCCCTGACCATAAGGAAAAGGCGTCTGGTGGGCGTGGCCACTTAAATTACCGTAGATAAATATCTGCCCGTTAACCCCCATCGCCTCGGCGAGCTGCTGAATCCACTCCCCTGCCACCGGGTCAAAGGCCACCTGGGCACCGCGTCCCCCGGTGAGTTCCTTAACCGCCTCGACAATATCTTCCTCATCACTGACCACCACCGCATCGGCACCATGTTCCAGTAGCGCGTCGCGCTTGGCGGTGCCCCGCGTCACCGCAATCGCCTGGGCACCGACCCGGTTACACAGCGCAATCGCCGCCAACCCCACGCTACTGGATGCAGCCGGAATAATCACCGCGTCGCCCTCGCCAATATCGGCCAGGTCATAAAGGGCTCCCCAGGCCGTGAGGTAAGGCATCCAGATAGCGGCTCCCACCAGGGCAGACATGCCCTGAGGCCGCTTTAATACGGCACTGGCGGGGACAACCGCTTCGTCAGCATAAACCCCGTAGTCGTTCTGGGAAAATGAAGGGAGTATGCTCACCGCATCCCCCACTGCCAGACCTTCCACACCGTCACCCAGTGCGGTTATCTGCCCCGCTGCCTCGTAACCAATTCGCGCCGGCAGTTGGGGTTTCTCCACATATTTACCGCGTCGAAATGCCGCCTCTGCCCGATTCAGGCCAATCGCCTCGATACGCACCGAAACTTCCTTTTCTGCCGGTGCCGCCAGCGGTAACTCCTCAAACTGCAAAACCTCGGGCTCACCCACCTGATGAAATCGAACCGTTCTTACCATCTCACTATCCTTTCAAAGTTAAGTCTGATTGCTTTGACTGCCGAGCCATCAAGGTCTCGGCAAGGCCGTTAATACTTCGGTTGCTTCGGCAATAATCTCGTCGACAATCACCCCGGCGGGCTTGACCTGATTAACCAGTCCACACCCCTGCCCGGTCGGTAAGCAGCCCCTGTCCGGATCGTCGGAGGTACCGAGCAGATCCAGCACATCCGCCTCCCTGGAAACTTCCATCTGATCGGGGAAAGGCTTGATCTCGGCTTCGCGACCGACCCAGGAATCGGTGTACTGATTGCGCAGGGTGCGAATCTGTTTACCGGTATAGCATTTGGTGAGCGTAGTATCGGAAGCCCCGGAATCGATGATTTTCTGCTTCCACGACTGCGCCGCATGGGCTTCCTCACTGGCAATAAAACGGGTACCCACCACCACCCCCTGGGCGCCCATGGCCATGGCGGCCACCAGTGCCGAGCCGGTGGATATTCCGCCGGCAGCCAATACCGGCATCTCTCCGGCGGCCCGTACCACCTGGGGAATCAGGCTCATAGTGCCGATATTGCCGGTATGCCCCCCGGCATCGGTGCCCTGGGCGACGACAAAATCGATCCCTGCTTCGCGGGCCTTTTCGGCATGGCGCGGCGCGCCCACCATGGCACCGATTAGCATCCCGGCTTCCTTGCAGCGGGGAAT
>JAYNPV010000065.1:3008-12593 GCA_038113925.1 Gammaproteobacteria bacterium
TTAACTGTTTAATCTGCCGAATGCCCTCACGTATTTCGTCCGGTTCGAGGCCGGCGGCACCGTAGACGCCCAAACCACCGGCATTGGAGACAGCAGCCACCAGCTCCGGCCAGGAGACACCCCCCATGCCCGCCAGCACAATGGGTAGCTCCACCCCTACCCGTTCACAAAATGGCGTGGTTAAAAAAGCACTGTTTGACATTCCCTTCTCCCTCCTCAATCCAATGATCCGCCATGCGAGCTAACACTATACTTGCACCCAAAAGCTATTATTATTCGAGCGACCACTTTTCCACATCTGGCCCACATAGGGGAACCCATGAGTCGAATTATTCTCGTTCACGGCGCCTGGCACGGTGGTTGGTGCTGGGAACAGCTAGTGCCCCACCTGCAAGCCGCCGGCCATGATGTCCAGGCTCCCGATCTGCCCGGACACGGCGCAGACACCACCCCGATTAACCGGGTTTCGCTTAATCGCTACGTGCAGAAAGTGGCAGACCTGGTCACCTCGGTTGAAGATGACCCGGCGCTGGTGGTGGGCCACAGCATGGGCGGAATTGTCATTTCCCAGCTCGCGGAAACCTGCCCGGAATCTATCCAGCGGCTGATTTATCTCTGCGCCTTTCTGCCCGCCAATGGCGAAACCCTGGCGCAGAAAAACGCCGACGATAGCTCCCTGCTCAATGACTACAAACGGGTTGATCGGGAAGCCCTCTGCATGAAGCTTGACCCTGATCACACCCTTGACATTTTTTACCAGGACTGTGACCCCGACACCGCCGCCCGGGCGACGGCCCGACTGTGTGACCAGCCGCTGGCACCTCTGGGCACGCCGCTGCAACTGAGCCGGGAGCGCTTTGGCTCGGTACCCAAGGATGGCATTGTCTGCCGCCAGGACCGGGCACTCACCCCGGCGCTGCAACGTCAAATGTACTCGGCTGGCCAGTGTCAGCAGCAGTTCGAGATTGAGTCGGGTCATTCCCCCTTTTACTCAATGCCGCAATCGCTGGCCGAACTGCTATTAAGCCGACTCAACAGCCCCTGACACCGTCCGTTGCGCGCGCTATCGGAAAGCCGTCAATCGCCGGACCGACCGGCCAGAGTCTGGCGATACCGCTGCACCAGCCCGGCGGTAGACGAGTCACGATCCGCAGCCAGGTCAGGTTCGCCGTCGCCAGCCATTGCGTCGATTATCTCCGCTGCCAGCTTTTTCCCCAGCTCGACGCCCCACTGATCAAAGGAGTTGATTCCCCAGAGCGCGCCCTGCACAAAAATCTTCTGTTCATAGAGCGCGATCAGCGCGCCCAGGGTTTCTGCCGTCAGCCGCTCCATCATTAGCGTGTTACTCGGTCGCCCTCCAGGCATTATCAGGTGCGGGGCCAGCTGCCCGGCTGCGGCCTGGCTTAATCCATCGGCAAGCAATCGGCTCTCGACTGCCGATCGGGAACGTCCCACCATCAAGGCCTCGGCCTGGGCAAAACAGTTAGCCACCAGCGCCGGATGATGATCCGCAAATGGCGAACCTTCGCGGGGTTGGATGGCGACAATAAAATCGCTGGCAACCCGCTCGTTACCCTGATGCAGCAGCTGCATGTAAGCGTGCTGGCCATTGGTGCCCGCCGCGCCCCAGACCACGGGAGCGGTTTTAATCGCCAGGGGCTGGCCATCAAGGGTCACTGATTTGCCGTTACTCTCCATATCCGCCTGCTGCAGATAAGCTGAAAAGCTTGCCAGGCGCTGATCGTAGGGCATGACCATTAAACTGGGGATATCGAGAAAATTGCGATTCCAGATGCCGATCAAGCCGAGAATGACCGGCATATTCTGCTCCATCGGCGCAGTCAGAAAATGGTGATCCATGCGCCGCGCCCCGGCCAGCAGGGCATTAAATTGCTCCATTCCCCCCGCCAGGGCGATGCCCAGCCCCACCGCCGACCAGAGCGAATAACGCCCCCCCACCCAGTCCCAGATTTCAAAACGGTTGGCTTCGGCAATACCGAATTCCGCCACCGCTGCAGCATTACTCGACACGGCGACAAAATGCTGCTCCAGCCCCTGATCACTGCCGAGCTGATCGACCAGCCAGCGCCGCGCGCTGCGGGCATTGGTCAGGGTTTCCAGGGTGGTGAAGGTTTTTGAGGTGACCACAAACAGCGTCGATTGGCCGTCCAGGTTTACCAGGGTCTGTAGCAGGTGTTCACCGTCAACATTAGAGACAAAGTGCACCTTCACGGGATTCGTATTGACTCCCGAGTCGGTTGGATCGGCCAGGGCTTCGACTACCATTTTAGGTCCAAGATCGGAACCACCAATGCCGATATTCACCACGTCGGTGATCGGCCGGCCGCCACTGCCGCGCCACTGACCGCTGCGCACCTGGTCGACGAATCGGCCCATTCGCGCCAGCTGCTCGCGCACCAGCGGCATGACATCGGTGCCATCCACCATTAACGAATCGGCCTGGCTGCGCAGCGCCGTGTGCAGCACCGCGCGCTGCTCGGTTGTGTTTATCGGTTGGCCGGAAAACATGGCCGCGACTTGATCGGCCAGCTCACATTCGCTGGCCAGCGCCAGCAGCTGGCCGATCACCTCTTCGGTAATGAGATTTTTGGAATAATCGAGAAACAGCCCCGCCGCCTCTATCGAATAGCGGGAAAACCGCTGTGGATCGGTGGCAAATAGCGAGGCGAGCGGGGTTTCTTCCAGGCTGGCGGCAGACTCGCCGAGCAGCCGCCAGTTTTCACGCGCGGAGAGTGAGGGCACGGCAGTAACTCTCAAATTTAAGAGATTAAAGAGCTGCCATTATTTCAGATAGCGCAGGCCCCCGAAAGCGGGAACAGCCTTAATCTGCCAGGCTCCTACAGCTGATAAATATCCACGTAGGAGGGCACGCTGTCGTTTAGCAATAGAGTTTTCTTTCTGGCGATCAGCAGCGCGCCCTCCTGATCCACCAAACTATATTCATAGTGACCGAAAAAACTCGACGCGCGCTTCTCTTCGTAACAGTCAACGTGCCAGTTGGCCTTCACTTTCACCTCACCGCTGCCGGAAGAGTCAATACGGATATTGTTGACCGCATGGCAGGTGCGCGGCCGGGTGCGATGGGCCGGCGATGCCGCCGACTCGATACGCCAGACCCGCTCTTCCAGCCCGGCCCGGTCTCCGTAATAGATCAGCGACACCTCGCCGTCGGGATCGCTGGTAGTCTCAAAGGCACTTTTCCAGGCGGGCACCCAGTACTCACAGTCCGGCGTGAACAGGGCGAGCCAGTCGTGCCAGCGCCGCTCGTCAAGCGCCGCCGCCTCTTCAAACAGGAGCTGATGAACCCGATCACCCAGCAGTGCGGCAAGACTCATCGCCCATCTCCCTGCGCCCGCTGCATGCGGTCACGCCATTGACGATAAAAGCCTCGAAACACGGTTTCATCCTGCACTCTTACACCGCTGCAGGAGTGCAGCGGTTGAATGCCGATTTCACGGGCAAAATCATCCGGCCCGGAAATCACGTTTTCCATGCCCCGGGCAAAGCCTTCTATCCACTCGTGCGAATCCACCGCCATGCCGCCGCGAGCAATATCTTCGTAACAGGCGACATCATCCGGCGTGGCGATGCCGGTGGCGTTATAAAAATCCTCATACTGGCGTAAGCGCCGGCGCCGGCCTTCTTTCGGCTCCCCCCTGGGGGCCAGGCAGAGCATGGTCATTTCAGTCTTCTGCGCACTCAGGGGGCGAATCACCCGCAGCTGCAAACTGGCACTATCAACAAACTGCAGGTTGGGGAAAAAATTGATCACCCGGGGCCGAAACATCCACTCCACGGTGAGCTGATTGACGCCGCGGGCGATCAGGTCATCGCGGCTGGCCCAGAGGGCGCGATTCTCCTTCATCGGATCAGTCCCCCAGAACACCGTGTGACCATGATCAAAGGTATAGGTGCCGGAAACCACATCCGACAGGGCATTCAGATCCACCGCCTTCACCCTGTCGGCCCCGCCACTGTGCTGCTCGCGCTCCTGCCGACCCGCCACAATCTTGGCAAAGGTCGCATGCACCGAGGTCAGGTGGTAGATGTCCATGGTGTTTTCCTGCTGCAACTTCCAGTTGGCGTCATAGGTGTAACTCACCTCGCCGGGCAGT
Source organism: Gammaproteobacteria bacterium (assembly GCA_038113925.1). Taxonomy (GTDB): domain Bacteria; phylum Pseudomonadota; class Gammaproteobacteria; order Immundisolibacterales; family Immundisolibacteraceae; genus QNFC01. The sequence goes on from JAYNPV010000065.1 coordinate 7,145, forward strand.
ATCTCCATCCCCTGCTCCGACTGCTGGGCAAAGGTATCGATAAAAAAACGGGTATCGCCCAGGTAATCCATCAGCGCCGGCACCTTCTCCGGCAGGGCACCAAAAACAAAGCCCTGATAACTCTGCAGATGGGCAATAGGCAGCAGATCGTGGCTGCTCTGCTGAAACTCGGGGGTATAAAACCCAAGCGCTTCGTCTTTCACCTTTACGTTTTTGCCGGCTGAATCAAAACACCAGGCATGGTAGGGGCACATCTGCACCTCGGCATGACCGCAACGCTCGGTGTAGAGGCGCGTACCGCGGTGCGGGCAGAGATTAAGAAACGCCCCCAGACTGCCCTCGGCATCGCGCATCACCACCACCGGCTTGCGGCCAATATAGGTGGTCAGATAATCATGGGGCGCGGGTATCTGACTCTCGTGACAGAGAAACACCCAGCTGGATTCAAACACCCGCTCCATCTCCAGCTCAAACAGCGCTTCATCGCGAAACAGATCGCGATGCACGTTAAAGCGGCCCGATTCCGGCTCATCGATAAACAGCCGCTCAATATCTGCCGGCGAATCCGCACCGCTGCCGTGAACTTTCATATCCATAATCCCCTCCCCTCAGATGGTGTTATTCAGCCTACCGCTCTATGGCGATCTTGCCGCAAACTACCGACGATCATCAAACTATATTTTGGCTCAGCTAGCCGCCGGGAGTATTTAACTATGAGCGCACCAGCCTTACCCCGCAAAACCCGCGAGTTTCACAACCACCACTTTGACTCGACCATCTGGAACGACTTTAACTTCCGTGATGACGACATAGTGATCGCGACCTACGGCAAATCGGGCACCACCTGGATGCAGCAGATCGTCAGCCAGCTGATATTCAACGGCGAGGCGGACCTGGACGTGGCGGAAATGTCACCCTGGGTGGAGGCAGGTGATGACCGTCTTCGAGATTTGACTGCAGAACCTCTAGAACAGCAGGCGCAGCAGCACGCCTTCGCCTAGATGCAGTCTGGCGGGTTGGCCGCCAAGTTGGCCCTGGTGGACGGATCAACTGAAGAGTGGATTGAGTGGATGGACCGGGCGGAGATGTGGATACAGTAACTACGAATAGCCCAGAAACGAAAAAGGCCTGGCGTTATAAAAACGCCAGGCCTTTCTTTTGTATGGCACGCCCGGAAGGATTCGAACCTCCGACCGCCTGGTTCGTAGCCAGGTACTCTATCCAGCTGAGCTACGGGCGCGCTGTAACTTTTGATCACCGGGAAACCGGGCCGCGATTATCGCGGTTGGCTGATTAACCGTCAATCGGAATGACTAATTATTGGCGGAGAGGGAGGGAGGGGTGATTTCGCTGCATCCCTGCAGCTCACCCCTGCGGGGCGCGCTGTCGCGCGATCCCAATGGCTCCTGCCATTGGCTCAAACCCTCTTATCGGGTTCTCATCCTTCCCTGACTCACTGCCCTGCCACGTGAAACTGTAATTTATTTACAAAATTTGGCGGAGAGGGAGGGATGATTTCGCTGCATCCCTGCAGCTCACCCCTGCGGGGCGCGCTGTCGCGCGATCCCAATGGCTCCTGCCATTGGCTCAAACCCTCTTATCGGGTTCTCTTCCTGCCCTGACTCACTGCTCTGCCAAGTGAAACTCTAATTTATCTACTAAATTTGGCGGAGAGGGAGGGATGATTTCGCTGCATCCCCGCAGCTCACCCCTATGGGGCGCGCTGTCGCGCGATCCCAATGGCTCCTGCCATTGGCTCAAACCCTCTTTCGGGTTCTCATCCTGCCCTGACTCACTGCTCTGCCAAGTGAAACTGTAATTTATTTACAAAATTTGGCGGAGAGGGAGGGATTCGAACCCTCGATGAGTGATTAACCCATACTCCCTTAGCAGGGGAGCGCCTTCAGCCACTCGGCCACCTCTCCGGGGGCGCATAGGATACATTTGCAGCGGTTTTGGGTAAAGCTGAAAACGTGGGCTGAGGATTAATTTAGTGGCGGAACCGATGGCCTATTCCTGATTGGAAACGACCACTTTCATTTCGGCGCGAGCGGCGGAGGCGGCCTCGCTTTCTTCCTGGATGCGCTGATAAATTTCTTCGCGGTGAACGGCCACTTCACGGGGCGCGCTTACCCCCAGCCGGATCTGGTTACCCTTGACGCCGAGTACGGAGATTTTTACGTCATCCCCGATCATCACGGACTCCCCAATCCTTCGTGTCAATATCAGCATATCTGTCTCCCTGCTAGTTTTCGCCAACCGGTCGGTTGGCGGTTATGTTGTGGCGGAGATGGTGAGGGATTGTTAACTATAAATCAATGTTTTATATGGTTTTTTACTGACCATCCGGTCAGTCAGTCTGCGGCTTGTCGAGGTCGAACTGACGATGTAAAGCGCGCACGGCCAGTTCCAGATATTTCTCGTTAACCACCACGGATATTTTGATTTCCGAGGTTGATATCATCTCTACGTTGATGCCTTCGTCAGAGAGGGCCTTGAACATGGTGCTGGCAATACCCGCGTGGGAGCGCATGCCCACGCCGACGACCGATACCTTGACGATGCAGTCATCGCCATTGAGTTCGCTGGCGCCTATCTCGTTGACCACGGGCTGCAACAAGTCGAGTGTTTTTTGGTAATCGTTACGGTGCACGGTGAAGGTGAAGTCGGTTAATCCATCAGCGCCGGTGTTCTGGATGATCATGTCGACTTCGATGTTGCGTTCGGCCACCTGGCCCAGAATCGCGTAGGCCACACCCGGGCGATCCGGCACACCCATGATGGTGATTTTGGCTTCATCCCGGTTAAACGCGATACCGGATATAACCGCCTGTTCCATCTGCTCTTCCTCCAGGGTAATCAGGGTTCCAGGCCCCTGCTCGAATGTGGATAACACCCGCAGCGGCACTTTATATTTGCCGGCAAACTCGACGGAGCGTATCTGCAGCACTTTTGCACCGAGGCTGGCCATCTCCAGCATCTCTTCAAAGGTGATTTTTTCCAACCGCCGGGCGTGGGGTTCGATCCGCGGATCGGTGGTGTATACGCCATCAACGTCGGTGTAGATCTGGCACTCCTGAGCCTGCAGGGCCGCGGCAAGTGCCACGGCGGAAGTATCGGACCCGCCCCTGCCGAGGGTGGTGATATTGCCGGCTTCATCGACTCCCTGAAATCCGGCGACCACGGCAACTCTGCCCGCTGCAATCGCCTTTTCGAGGGCATGGTTGTCGATCGATGTGATCCGCGCCTTACCGTGGGTCTGGTCGGTGGTTATCTTCACCTGACCGCCGGTGAAGGACTGGGCATCGACTCCCCGGGCCTTGAGCGCCATGGCCAGCAGGGCAATGGAGACCTGCTCCCCGGTCGAGAGCAGTACGTCCATTTCTCGCGGGTCCGGCTCGGCCTGTAGTGACTGGGCGAGCTCGGTCAGATAATTGGTCTGCCCGGACATGGCCGATACCACCACGACCAGATTATGATCGCGGCTGGAGGCGGCGACTCGATCGGCCACCAGGCTGATGGTTTCAGCATTGGCCATTGAGGTGCCGCCAAATTTTTGCACGATTAATGTCATTGGGTTGGCTCTGCCCCACTGGGTGACGATTTGATCATTTAACGGATTGTTTAGAGAAGCGAAGGTCGCGCGGTCAGCGCCACAATTTACAGGTTGTCGGAGACCCACTGGGCGGTAAGTTGCAGCGCCGCATCGACGCCTGAGGCATCTTTGCCCCCCGCCATCGCCATGTCGGGGCGTCCGCCGCCTTTACCGCCGACTTTCTCGGCGGCCAGGTTAACCAGATCACCGGCCCGCAGCTGATCGGTGAGGTCTTTACTGACTGCCGCGACCAGGTTGACCTTGCCATCCTTAACGGTGGCCAACAGCAGCACGCAGCGGCCGAGTTTATCCTTGAGCCGATCGGCGGTCTCGCGCAGGGTTTTGGGGTCCTGCTCCAGCAGTGCGGAGAGCACTTTTACATCATTCACCATCACCGCCTGCTCGTGCAGATTGGCACTGGCGTTAACCGCATTCTGGCTTTTCAGTTTCTCAAGTTCGCGGCCGGCTTCGCGGTTTTGTGCCACCAGGGCGTCGAGCTTTTCCAGCAGCTGATCGCTACTGGTCTGCAATTTACCGGCGAGTTGGGCAACCAGCTGCTCCTGCGCTGCGGCCCAGGCTTCGGCTGCCGCGCCGGTGACCGCTTCGATACGGCGAATCCCCGCCGCGATGCCCGATTCGGCGGTAATTTTGAAATAGCCGATATCACCGGTTTGGTGGGCGTGAATGCCGCCGCAGAGCTCGACGGAAAAATCATCCATCGACACCACCCGCACCTGATCGCCGTATTTTTCGCCAAACAGGGCCATTGCGCCCCGCTCACGGGCCGCGTCTATGGCCATCTGCTCGGTGGAGACCGGGGAGTTTTTCCTGATCTGCTGATTAACCGCGGTTTCAATCTCTCTCAACTGACCGGCGGACACCGGCTGGTCATGGGCGAAATCAAACCGCAAGCGGTCAGCATCCACCAGTGATCCCTTCTGCACGATATGGTCGCCGAGCAGTTGTCGCAAGGCGGCGTGCAGCAGATGGGTGGCGGAATGGTTGGCAGCAGTTTGTTGTCGCTGCCGGGAATCAACCTGGGTGTCCAGCGGGGTGCCAAGGCGAAGCTCACCGCTGGTCAGCTTGCCAGCGTGGCCAATGGTCTCGCCGTATTTCTGCGTATCGATCACCTCGAACCGGCAACCGTTGGCAACCAGCTCGCCGGTATCACCGACCTGACCGCCCGATTCGGCATAAAAAGGCGAGCGGTCCAGCACCACCAGGGCGCTTTCTCCGGCCGTCACCGCCTCCACCGGTTCGGCATCGCGATAGAGGGCGATCACGGTGGCACTGCCGCTGGCGTGGTCGTAGCCGGTGAACTCTGACCGCAGGTCAGCATCAACCTTGACACCGGCCTGGGCGGCGAAATTACCGGCCGCCCGTGCGCGCTCGCGCTGTTGGGCCATTTCCGCCTCGAAACCGTCAAGGTCGACCTCAAGCCCTCGCTCGCGGGCAATATCGGCCGTCAGGTCAACCGGAAAACCATAGGTGTCGTAAAGCTTAAACAGCACCGAACCAGGCAGGATGTTGCCGGTTAAGCTCTCGACCTCGCGCTCCAGAATCTGCAGACCCTGCTCAAGGGTGAGGGCGAAACGCTCTTCTTCCTGTTTAAGCTGCTCTGCGACCCGGCGCTGCTGGTCGAGCAGTTCGGGGTAGGCGTCACCCAGCACCGCTGCCAGCGGTTTTACCAGCCGGTAAAAGAAGGGTTCGGTTGCCCCCAGACGGGAACCGTGCCTTACCGCCCGACGAATTATGCGCCGCAGTACGTAACCCCGCCCCTCGTTTGAGGGCACCACACCGTCGATCAACAGAAAGGCGCAGGAGCGTATATGGTCAGCAATCACCCGCAGCGAA
>JAYNPV010000066.1:0-311 GCA_038113925.1 Gammaproteobacteria bacterium
GAAGTCATCGCCACGCTGGTGGCTGATACCCGGAGCATGAGAGAGACCAATCAGGCGATGAGTGCCAGTCTTGCGGAGCACCTCACCCAGATCGCCGATCTGCGGGAACAGCTTACCGTGTCCCGTGCCGCCGCCAAAACCGATGCCCTGACCGGGCTGCTCAACCGGGGTGCCTATGATGACACCCTGCGTCGGGAGATCGCCACCGCTCATGAAACGGAACAGCCGCTGTCCGTGGTAATGGTGGATATTGATCGATTTAAAAGCATCAACGATTCCATGGGTCACCTATTCGGCGATAAGGTCATTAA
>JAYNPV010000066.1:321-12563 GCA_038113925.1 Gammaproteobacteria bacterium
CCATCACCAAGCAGACACGGGGGCAGGATACCTCCGCGCGAATCGGTGGTGAGGAGTATGCGGTGATCTTGCCGGATACCGATTTTCAGGGAGCCCAGGTGGTGGCCGAGAACATTCGCAAAGCGGTAGAAAAAATTGTGCTGCGCAAGGCGACCGATAATGAAAAACTGGCGACAGTGACCCTTTCCGGGGGGGTGGCCCAGCTCGAGTTCGGAGAGGATGGAGAATCACTGATGCACCGGGCAGATGAGGCGCTATACAAGGCAAAAAACGGTGGCCGTAACCAGATAGTGCTGGCAATGGCCGCCTGAAAACAGGCGATTATTGCTGACAGCAGGGGCAGAAGTAGCTGCTGCGTTGGTTCTGGCGAGCGTGCGTGATGGGGGTGCCGCAGTGGGAGCAGGGTTGGCCATTGCGGCCATAGACATGTAACTCCTGAGCAAAATAGCCCGGTTTGCCGTCACTGTGCTGAAAATCCTTCAGGGTGGTTCCGCCCGCTTTAATCGCCTGCTGGAGTCGCTCCTGGATGGCCCCGGCTAAACGATGCCATTGCTTCCTGGTGACTCTGCTTGCAGCTCGCGCGGGTCTTAAGCCTGCCAGAAACAGGGCTTCGTTGGCGTAGATGTTGCCCACGCCCACCACCACCCGGGCATTCATGATGAAATTTTTTATCGCTACCTTACGGCCGCGGGCAAGTGTCGCCAGATGGCGGGCAAGTTCCTCGCTGTCACACTCAAGCGGCTCAGGCCCGAGCTGCACCAGTAGCTTGTGTCTCTCGGGTTGTTCTGCCCAGAGCAGGGCGCCGAAGCGTCGCGGGTCGTTGAGGCGAAGAGAGCGGCCGCTGGCGAGCACAATATCGACATGGTCATGTTTTTGCGGCGCCGTATCGCTGGGCAGGTGGCAGAGGCTACCGGACATGCCCAGATGAAGGATCAGGCTACCGCGGTCGGTATCAAACAGTAGATATTTGCTGCGCCGCCGCAGGGATTGTATGGCCTGTCCGCCAAAGCGCTGTTCGAGGTCCTCCGGCACCGGCCAGCGCAGGCGGCGGTCGCGGACCACGATTTTGGCGATGGTCTGGCCCTCACACACGTCGGTCAGCGCCCGACGGGTGGTTTCAACTTCGGGGAGTTCAGGCATCAGTGGAGTCCGTCGGGTAGCTGCAACAACCTGGCTGCGTGGTCTGATTCGAGGTGATAAATGACCGGCTGATCATCGCGCAGCAGCTGGGATTCAAGGTTGAGCTGAACCAGTCGCAGGGTGATCGATTCAGTCTGGTTGTCAACACTTTGCCAGCCCAGGGTTACTGCAGGAAGCGGGTCTCGCTGCGCACCATTATCGCGCAGGGAAATCCGGGTGGCACGAAAGCCCTGCCAGTCCTCGACAATCCGGGTGATCTGTTCCGTCGTCAGAATCGGTGGGCTGGCAAACCAGCGCTGGTCATCCCGGGTCAGGGTAACGCTGGGCAAGGATATCCGGTTGAGCGCAGCCGCTGGCGGTAACGGCGAGGGTCTGATCCATTGCTCGGCGGGGCTGAGCAGGTGATGATAATAAAGATCATCAATCAGGGCGATGGTTGCCGGCACTGAAGATGGAGCGCCCTCTACGGCCAGGCTGACATAGCGTCTCTGCCCCACCGGGTGGGATTGACCGAAGCGGATAGTCAGCTCATTGAAGCGCACCCAGGCCTTGTCAGCCGCCGCGATGTATTGCTCCCTGGCGCTTGACCGGGCGAGCTCAAAACGGTCATAGACCGGTGTGGTGGCGAGGTCCAGCAGGGCATCGACTTTCTGCGGATCGGCCTCCACCAATGAGTCGGCGTATAACCACCCGCGCTCAGTGCCGCGGGTCAGGGTAAAGGGCGGGTCGTGGGGTCCCTGAATAGTGATCTGTTCGATTTCATCGCCGGACAGGTCGGTTAACCGGCTGCTTTGGGGCGAGTCGCCCGCTGGCTGCCAGAGCAGTAACAGCAACAACACGACCGCCAGCAGCAGTAGCCATTGATTGGTTCGGTTCAGCGTCGGCGCCACCAGATTATCCCCCCGGTCGCGGCCAGTAATAACGGCACAATCAGTAAAAAGCCCAGACCGGTAACCGCGGCGTGGGTACTGGAGAGCTCCAGCGTGGTATCAGCCGCTACCACTGGTTCTATGTTGATCAAATGGTCATCGCCGGCAATCCAGTTGATCATATTGAGGCCCAACTGACGATTGCCGCCATTGGCCAGATAGCCGTTGGCCAGAAAATCGCCATCTCCCACCACCACTACGCGCTGCGGCGCGGGTCGCTGATCACTGACACCGGTTGAAGGCTGGTGGGTCATTGCCAATGCAATGGTAACCGGCCCAAGCAGGTCGTGTTGCGGGTCAAAGGCAACCGCTTCGGTCAGATCGCCTTGTTCCATCCACCCCTGCTGCCCGATGATCGCCAGCGGCGTTGCCTGCCATCGATTGCCGGTTTGACTTAAACCTGTCGCCAGCGGGAATACGCTGGTCAGCTGAAAATCCCGGGTGATGGCGTGAGGGCGGTAGGCGCCAGAGGTCGCCAGCGCAAACGCACCGCTGCCCGCCGTTTGCATGCCCGCCGGGTCGACCAGGGTACCGGGCAGAAACCGCAGGCCCAGCTGGATCGCCAGCGGTTTCAGGCCCTGCAGCTCGCCCGGGTCCCCAAGCCAGAGCAGACGCCCGCCCTCGGCAATGAAAGCCAGCAATTTCGCTACTTCAGTGCCGCTAAGCCGGGATTGCGCGGTGCTTACAAGGAGTAGCGAATTGTCCGTTGGAATGGCCCCGGCCGGATCGATCTGGTAGCTGGAAACCGAAAATCCCTGTTGGGTGAGCGCGGAAGCAAAATGGGTCAGGTCGCGATTGGATTGCCCGGTGATGCTGCGCTCGCCGTGGCCGGCAAGCACCCGGATTTCAACGCCTCGGCCCCGGTTGAGGCGCAGGATGGCGTTACTGACCGATTGCTCATCGAACTGGCGCAGGGTTTCAGTTCGATCCCCCAGGGACAGATGCAGCAGGCCGTCCTGATCGATCCCCGCACTGGCCGCTTTGGCGGGCTGGCGGTCGGGGTTGATGGTTTCGAAACTAATCAGCGGGCTATGGCGCTGGTAACGGGCCATCCTTGACGCCATGGTTTTTGCCAGCTGCTGGTCGCGGGTAAAGGCGATAACAGTCAGCGGTTGTTCAAGCTGATCGAGTATTTCCCGGCTCGCCGGTTGCAAGGTGTGACGGGCGGTAGCGGTCCAATCCATCACCAGTGAGTGCCGGTGAGCCAGCGCAAGCGATAATCCGGCGACCAGCAGGGCAAGCACCAGGGTGAGCCGGGATTGCCAAACCCTGTGGGTGGTTGAACGCATGTCTGGTGTGGGCGGGTTCATCGACCTTAGCTGCAGTGGCGCTTGTGGTGCAGGCGCAGCACCGTCAGTCCCAGCGCAAGTAGGGACAGGATGACGAAATAAGCGAGGTCGGCCGTATTCACCAGGCCACTGAGCAGCGCTTGAAAGTGGGTGAGGGTCGACAGCTGAGCCAGAGCGGCGGTATCGCCCGGCTCTGCGCTGGCGGATTCCAGCAGCCACAGGGTGAGCAGCAATCCAAAACTGAGCATAGCGGCCGCCGCCGGATGTTGGGTCAGGGAAGAGGCCCACAGACCCACGGCCAGGTAACTATTTAGCAGCAAGGTAATGCCAAGAGTCGCGGCACCAAGCAGGCCAAAATCGAGTTTGGTGGCCCCGGTCAGGCTCAGCGGCATCGCCAGTAACAGTACCAGTATCAGGCCGAGAAAAGCGCAGATACCGAGGTATTTGCCCACCACTATGCTGGTCAAGGAAACCGGGGCGGAAGTGAGTAGGGTTAGGGTCTGCGCCCGTTCCTGGTCGGCAAAACAGCGCATGGTAATGACCGGTAGCACCATCATCAGGATCAGGCCGGCGCTACCAAACAGCGGGGTTACCACCAGTTCGGTGACCCCTGGCGGATGGGCCAGCGCCAGTAGCTGTGACTGGTAGAGCACGTACTGATCAATGCGCAGCAGGAACAGCCAGGCGAGCAGTGCACAAACCGATGACAGCGTGGCCCAGGCCAGCGGTGATCGCAGCAGGCTGAGTAGTTCCATGCGAGCAATTGCCAGGGCAATCATGGGGCGGGCGGGTCGGCGGTTGCGGTGGAGGCGGGCGCATCGGTAATCTGCAGGAACAACTGTTCCAGCGAGGGGTGAATCGGCGCAAGTTCGGTCAGTTGCCAGTTCTGCTCAAGCGATGCGCTGAGCAGGGCGTCAATACCGGTTTGTCGCTCACTGAACTCGATCTGATAACCCCCCTGCTCATCGGGTGAAACCGGGCCGACTCCGGCGAGTCGGGCCAGCTGGTCGCTGTCCGGGGGGCGATTGAAAGCCGCCCGATAGCGTATTTGAACTTCGGTTTGGTCGAGATCTGCCAGCGCACTGTGGAGTACCCGTTCGCCCTTGTTAATAATCAGCAGGTGACTGCAGACGGCCTGTACTTCACTGAGTATATGGGTGGACATCAGCAGACTGTGGCTCCGGCCGAGTTCGCGGATCAACTGGCGGATTTCGTCGATCTGACGGGGGTCGAGTCCCACCGTGGGTTCGTCAAGGATGATCAGTTCCGGGTCGTGAACTATAGCCTGAGCAATGCCGACACGCTGCTGAAAGCCCTTTGAAAGGTGGGCTATCAACTTATTACCCACGTCGCCCAGGCCACAACGTTCGACGCAGCGGTCAACCGCCTGGGGGAGTTGTTGTCGGCCAAGGCCATGTAACTTGCCGCAAAAATGGAGAAATTCCCTGACCGTGCAATCGCGGTACAGCGGTGGTGTATCCGGCAGGTAGCCGAACAGTCTGCGGGCTGGGACCGGATCCTGTTGCAGGTCGTAGCCGCCGATAGTAATGGTGCCGGCACTGGCCGGCAGATTGCCGGTGATCAACCGCATAGTGGTGGATTTGCCCGCGCCATTGGGACCAAGAAAACCGAGCACTTCCCCACTGTGCAGCGAGAAACTCAGGTCACGAACCGCGGTGACGGAGCCGAATGAGCGGTCAACATTTTCTACTGTAACGAGAGCGGCAGGTTGCATGATCAGCAGAGTAGGGCGCAAAGACCGGGGAAATCAAGGGCTAACCGGGGGTGGGATCAACCGATTGTTCAGTATGGGTAGTTACGGACATAAAAAAAGCGCCGGCTCAGTCGAACGGGCGCTTGTTAACATTTGAGCTGATTCGAGGGCCGGCCTACTTGATCTTGGCTTCCTTGTACATCACGTACTGGCGAATCTTCGGGTCAAATTTTTTCACCTCTACCTTTTCCGGGTGAAGGCGCTTGTTCTTGGTGGTGGTGTAGTAGTGTCCGGTGCCGGCAGAGGAAACCAGTTTGATCTTATCTCTCATTTTTTAGCCCCTTTGCGAGAGCGAATATCTGCCAGCACCGTATCAATGCCGACCTTGTCGATGGTGCGCATTCCCGCCTGGGAGACGCGTAATTTTACAAAGCGCTGTTCAGATTCAACCCAGAAACGGTGGGTATGCAGGTTGGGCAAAAAACGCCGACGGGTTTTATTGTGGGCGTGGGACACATTGTTGCCGGACATCGGCCGTTTGCCGGTAACTTCACAAACTCGTGACATGACTACTTCTCCAGAATGATCGGCTGCACTGAGTTATCCGCCGGCGGTAATTACCGGGTCACAGGGCGGTGGTGCAGGGCGCGGTTTTATACCAGATTCTCCAGCCGGTGGGTAGTGAATATTGCTAACGCATGACCGCTCTCGGGATGGGGGTGCAATTTCCGGGCTAGAGCAGTCCTTCTCTGGCCAGGGAAGTGCACGCCTGGTCACCGACGATAATGTGGTCAAGCACGGCCACATCAATCAGTTCCAGCGCCTGTTTCAGGCGCTGGGTGATTTGTCGGTCGGCACTGCTGGGTTCGCTGATTCCGGAAGGGTGATTGTGGCAAAAAATAACTGCCGCTGCGGTGTGGCGCAGGGCCGCGCGAACGACCTCCCGCGAGTAGACACTGGCGCCGTTGATGGTGCCGAAAAAAAGTTCCTCAAACTGAATGACCCGGTGGCGGTTATCCAGCCAGAGGCAGCCAAATACCTCTTGCTGATAATCGCGCATGCGGTTTCGCAGGTACTGCTCGGTCTGTTCCGGCGAGGTTAATGGATCGCCGCGCTGCAGATGCTCGGCGGCGAAACGCTGGCCAAGCTCGGCAATGGCTTTGAACTGGGCAAACTTGACCGGGCCAAAGCCGGTGATATGGCTCAGTTGATGCTGTTCAGCGTTGAGTAACTGTCGCAAACTGCCAAACTCGGCGAGTAGCTCCCGTGCCAGTTCCACCGCATTTTTACCCCGGCTGCCGGTTCTCAGGGTGATTGCCAGCAGCTCAGCATCGCTTAACCTGCCGGCTCCCTGGGCCAGCAGTCGTTCTCTGGGCCGGTCCTGCTCGTGCCAGTCGTTGATCGCCATGATGGGTCCTCAGCCGTGAAAGTTAGGCGGTACACTTGTACCTGACATGAGTGGCCTGGACAATAAAAAAATACTTTTTTGCGTTAGCGACGGCAAAGCTGCGCATCAGCTGCCTGAACTGATTGCGGCGCTGCTGACCGAAAATGTCCAGGTGTCGGTGCTGATGGCCCCTGCTGCCGGCGAATGGATCTCCCGCGTGTTGCTGACCCGGTTAGGTGCTACCGTGCTCACCGATGTGGACCCTATGGCAGATGGGTCCTGGGACGGACAAATTGTCCTTGTTGATGAGCAGCTTAGTGAGAGTGGCAAAACCTGGTTAGGTGAATGGTTACGGGCGCTTTATCATCGCCAGCCGCGCGGGTCAGGCACCCTCTTTCTGGCCAGTGATGCGGCCCTTGCAGCGGGTGAATGGCCTGAACTGACAGCGGTTATCGGTCAACCGGATAGGGTGATCGCGCCACAAGTGCGCAACCCACTGCTGGCCAGTGTTGACCCGGCGGCGCTGATCGCCGCTCTGCACCGGATCATTGACGCCCCACTGCTGGCGGGTAGACGGGTATTGGTCACCGCCGGCCCGACCTATGAGGACATCGATCCGGTCAGGTACATCGGTAACCGCAGCTCAGGAAAAATGGGGTATGCGGTGGCCGGCGCCGCCTGGCAGGCCGGTGCCGAGGTGTTGCTGATCTCTGGTCCGGTGGGGCTGCCGTCCCCTCATGGAGTGACGGTGACCAAGGTGCGTTCGGCGCTTGAAATGCAAACGGCGGTGGACCAGTCGATTGCCGATCAGGATATTTATATCAGCAGTGCGGCGGTGGCTGATTACCGACCCGCCGAACCCGGAAAGCAGAAGATGAAGAAAGGTAAGCACACCGCGAACCTCTCCCTGGTGGCCAATCCGGATTTGCTGGCCAGAGTTGCCAGCCGGTCGTCAGCGCCGTTTTGCGTCGGTTTTGCGGCCGAGACCGAGCAGGTCGAGGCCTACGCCCGTGGCAAACTGGTGAATAAAAAATTGCAGATGATCGCCGCTAACCGGGTGGGGACCGCAGAAGGGGGATTTGAGTCGGACCAGAACCGCTTACATCTGTTCTGGCCGGGAGGCGAGCGCCAGCTGCCCCTGTCGAGCAAACGCCAGCAGGCGCAGCAGTTGATCGAGGTAATTGCAGAACGCTTTAACCACTGGAACAATGAGACCGAAATTAACCCAAAGTGACCCCCCATCAATGGCGATTCAGCTAAAAATCCTTGATCCACGCCTGGGAAGCGATTTTCCCCTGCCCGATTACGCCACTGGCGGCTCTGCCGGGGTTGATCTGCGGGCCATGCTCGACGGTAACCTGGAGATAGTCCCGGGGCAGACGCGCTTAATCTCGACCGGCATCGCGGTGCACATTGCCGATCCTTCGCTGGCGGCGGTACTGCTGCCCCGTTCGGGCCTGGGGCATAAGCACGGCATTGTGCTGGGTAATCTGGTGGGTCTGATTGATTCGGACTACCAGGGTGAGGTAATGGTGTCCTGTTGGAACCGGGGGACTGAGCCTTTTACCATGGAGCCGGGGGAGCGGCTGGCGCAGATGGTATTTGTGCCGGTACAGCAGGTGAATTTTGAAGTGGTCAGTGAATTTTCTGATAGTGAGCGTGGGACCGGTGGGTTTGGCCATACCGGCCGGAATTAGGAGATTTAGGCGAATGGTTGCGGATGCTGGCAGGTTCGGGGAGCGGGGGTGATGCAGGTGACTTTGACTCGACTGCCCTGGGTGCTGGGGGCAGTGGTGAGCGGCGCACTGTTACTGGCGCTGGCGGTGCTGGCACTATTTTCTACGGCTGAGTTGGGGGCACAGAACCATCAGCGCCAGCAAACAATGGCCCGCCTGCTGGCCGAACAGGTGGCGACACCGGTGGCGGTCCAGCAGGTAACGCTCGCCCAACTGGCGGGGCTTGAAACCGTGATCGGGGCATTCAAGGAAGGTGATTATCAGCAACGCAGTCAGCTGGCGAGTCGCCTGGAATCCCACTTGCCTTATTACTGGAAATTGCGCCTGTTGCCGGCAGGTTTTCAGGAAACCCGGCCCCATGAACGCCCGCCGATTGGTTACGCCGATATTGACCTGATTAATGCCGCTGAGTCGACCGGTCAGGCCCCACCGGTCGTGGCCGATGAGGGCGGCACACCCCAGGCAAGGATAGCGATGGTGCAGCCGGTATTCGAACGGCAGAACGGCGAGCTGGTCGGCCATCTGCTGCTGGTTGCACGCTTTGACTTTGTGGCCGAGCTGGTCAGTGGCCTCGAATTAGAGGGGGGTTATCTGCAATTGCAGCAGCCGCGTAAAACCGGAGAGCCGCAGGTGCTCGCCGCCGCCGGTAACAATGCGCTGGCCAATTCAGGTGGTTTTATTGCGACGATACCGGGTAGTCAGTGGCAGGTGGCTTACTGGCCAGCAACCGAATCCTCTTCAGGAAAATTGTGGGCCGTTTTTGGCGCGGTGGCGATAGTGCTGATCCTGATTGCCAGCGGGACTCCTCTGTTACTTGGCCGGGGATTGAATCGTTCGATCACGGCGGATCTGGCAATCCTGGTCACGATGGCGCGCGATGCACGGGCGGGAGCGCTAAAACCCCATTATCCGTCCCAGGCGAAAGATATCGTCGGCACCGTCCATACCCTGCGTGAAGAGTTAGCCGGCCTGCGCGCGGCAAAATCCGCTGCAAAACCGAGGGCCAAACCGGCGCCCACGCCGGGGGATGACACCCCGGATATCGATCTGGAGCTCGAGTAGATTCTTGATCGACCCGATAATCTCCCGATAATTTTTTTCTGCCTTGATCCCGGCAGTTCGAATCAATTCTTCAAGGAGTCATAGTTGATTACACCCACAATTTTTCGTGCCTATGATATTCGTGGCGTGGTCGATGAGGATTTGACCGAAGCGGCCGCTGGGCTAATCGGCCGGGCGCTGGCCGCCCAGGTACTCGACGCCGGGCTGACCCGAATCGCGGTGGGCCGCGATGGCCGACTCTCCGGGCCGCGACTGCAAAATGCGTTGATGGAGGGGTTGGCCGGCGCTGGCTGTGAAGTGGTCGATGTGGGCCAGGTGCCGACGCCGGTGCTTTATTTTGCTACACATCATTTGGATACCGGTTGCGGGGTGGTGGTGACCGGTAGCCATAATCCGCCCAATTACAATGGCTTGAAGATGGTGGTCGCCGGTACCACCCTGGCAGAATCGGCAATCCAGAAGCTGCGTCGCGATATCGAAAATGACCGGTTGCCGGGGGGTGCTGGAACGCGGGTCAGTGAGGAAGTGCTGCCCGCCTATCAGCAGCGCATTACCGGTGACATTAAGTTGGCCAGGCCGTTAAAAGTAGTGGTCGACTGCGGTAACGGTGTCACCGGCGATCTGGCGCCGGCCCTGCTGCGGGAGCTGGGGTGTGAGGTGGTGGAGCTGTTTACCGAAGTGGACGGTAATTTCCCCAACCACCATCCGGACCCGACCGGGTGGGCGTGGTCACTCCCGCGGGAGAGGTGATCTGGCCCGACCGGTTGATGATGCTGTTCGCCCGTGACCTATTGCAACGCAATCCCGGGGCAACCATTCTTTACGATGTTAAATGTACTCGCCATTTACCGCAGGTAATTGAGCAGGCCGGCGGTAATCCGGTGATGTGCCGTACCGGTCACTCACTGGTGAAGGCGGAGATGAAAGCCCGCGAGGCGGCTCTGGCCGGTGAAATGAGTGGCCACATATTTTTTGGTGAGCGCTGGTACGGGTTTGACGACGGGCTGTATGGTGCCAGTCGGTTGCTGGAGATTATCAGTAAGGATACTCGTCCGGTGCAGGCGATCTTTGATGAGCTTCCGAACGCATTGAACACGCCAGAGCTGCACATCGAAATGGCCGAGGGTGAACCCCATGCGATGATTCCAGACCTGGTGAAAGCGGCCGATTTTGCCGAGGCCTCGGTCTCCACGCTGGACGGCCTGCGGGTTGATTTTGCGGACGGGTTCGGGCTTGCCCGTGCCTCCAATACCACGCCGGTCATGGTGCTGCGGTTTGAGGGCGATGATTCCGCCGCGCTTGAGCGTATCGTCAGCGAGTTTCGGCAGTTATTTCAGCGGGTTGCCCCTCATCTTCAGTTTCCGCTATGAGCTCGACCAGGTAACTGATGGTCAGATTATCCAGCAGCGCCGAACCGGTGGAGATAAACAGCGCCGGGTAAGCGGTCGGCGTCGCTGAGCTTGACAAGGCCGCGAGGTCGATCAGATCAATCAGGGATTTTCCGTCGGGATTCCAGGCGGCCAGATCGCCGTAGCGAAGACTATCTTTGGTATCCACAAATAGCGGCTGCTGCTGCCACCGGGAGTGGCTGTGCAATTCGCGCTGCTCCCGGCAATCGGCACCCAGACTGATCACCAGATCGGCGTGAAACTGGTCCGGGTGGTATATCGGCCGCTCACTGGTGGTCGCCAGTATCAGCAGTTCACAGTCGGCAAGGTCGGCGTAGGGCGAGTGAGTGATATGCCAGTGCGGCACTATTTTTTGCAGCGCTTCGACCAGTTGCGTCGCCCGTTCCGGCTGGAGATCGGTTATGGTCAGGCTGGCGGCGTGATGGTCGCTGAGCAGGCAGAGGGTGGTGTAAAAACCGACTCGTCCGGCCCCCACCAGGTTAATGGTTCGCGGCGGGTGATGGGCCGATTGCAGGTAGCGCTGCGCCAGCGCGGCGCAGGCACCGGTGCGAATTGACGATAGCAGGCAGGCATCAAATTGATGGCTGACATAATTTTCCAGCGGATCCAGATAGCAGGCTTTGCCGACGCTGATCTGGTCCGGTACCCGTTGACCATGTCGATTGGTGCCTACCAGCTTGACGGTCTTGTGGAGACGGCCGGATGCGGTGGTTCTTACACAGGGCATCACCCTAAAATCGCCGTTTTCGCCTGGTTGCTGAAACAGCAGCTTCTCCGGCAGGGTGATGTTGGCCTGACCACCTGCCAGTTCGCCCAGGGCCGACTCGAGATATTGCAGGTAACCGGGCAGGTCGGCGCATAGCAGATCGTGAACCTGAGAGTCGGTGAACTGGCGTAACGGTTCGCGGGTGACCCGCAAAATGTTTTGCAGCGCCGCCGAATCAAGCCGATTGGTAATTTTGGTAGGCATGGGTGGGAGTCATTACCCCGTTTTGGTGGTGAAAATGATGCCGAGATTGGGTTAGCAGCAATTATCTGTTCTGAAAAGGTTCCTTTCTGGGCGGTAGAGAAGGAAAATTAACGGTTTAGCGATTTAACTTCATCTAGAGATTAACTGATTTGCGCCAACCTGACTGGATTGCTCCGTCCATCCTTTCCGCCGATTTTGCCCGTCTGGGAGAAGAGGTCGCTGCCGTAACCGAGGCCGGTGCCGACGTGGTTCACGTGGATGTGATGGACAACCATTATGTGCCGAATCTGACGGTCGGACCCATGGTCTGCGAGGCAATTCGCGGCTACGGTATTACCGCGCCCCTGGATGTGCACCTGATGGTCAGCCCGGTGGATGCGCTGGTAACCGCCTTCGCAGACGCGGGCGCGGATTACATCACCTTTCACCCTGAAGCCAGTGGCCACGTTGATCGCACCCTGGCGCTGATCCGTGATTGTGGTTGCAAAGCCGGTCTGGTGCTCAATCCGGCGACTTCTATCGACTGCCTGCGCTATGTGATGGCTCTACTGGATATGGTTTTAATGATGTCGGTGAACTCCGGGTTTGGCTGGCAATCCTTTATCC
>JAYNPV010000067.1:0-12562 GCA_038113925.1 Gammaproteobacteria bacterium
TTGGCTTGCATAATACGGAAAAAAATCAGGACTGGCCCAACACCTGGTCGAGCAGGGTGTCGAGTTCACTTATTTTGGGTTTCACCAGCCAGAAGCCAGGCAGCCGGGTGGTGAAATTATCCAGAAATTCCTGTCCCCACTGGCTTTGTGTGGCCGCGGTGAAGGCAGTGATCTCTTCGCGCAAAAAGGCGGCGTAACGGGCGGTGTTTTCACCTCCCATCGGATGGATCTCGACCAGTTCATGGTTAACCTTGGTGGCAAAGCCGTGCGCGCCGCTCTGCTCGGGTTCGTAGACAAAGGCGAAACCACCGGTCATGCCGGCGCCGAAGTTTATTCCGGTCGATCCAAGAACGGTGATAATGCCGCCGGTCATGTATTCACAACCGTGATCGCCGATCCCTTCAACCACGGCGCGGGCTCCCGAGTTACGGACCCCAAAACGTTCACCCGCCAGGCCCGCTGCGTAGAGAGTGCCGCCGGTGGCCCCGTAGAGGCAGGTGTTACCGATTATGGTAGTTTCGTGGCTCTTGAACAGGCTGTTGCGGGGTGGATAAATCACCAGCTGACCACCGGCCATGCCCTTGCCGACATAGTCATTGGCATCGCCTTCGAGTTGCATATTCAAGCCGCCTGCGTTCCAGACACCAAAACTCTGACCGGCGGTTCCGCTTAGTTTCAGGTTGATGGGGTTATCCACCATGCCCTGATTGCCATAGCGCCGGGCAATCTCGCCGGAGAGACGGGCGCCGATCGAGCGGTGAATATTCTGTACCGGGTAATGGAAGATCCCGCCCAGTTGGTTATCAATCGCCTCAAGGGTGTCGGCAACCATCTGTTCGGCCAGCTCGCCCTTGTCGAAAGGTTCATTGCGGGGTTCGCTGCAGAACTGTGGTTTACCCCTGGCACGCTGATTTTCAGCCAGTATCGGGGCCAGATCGAGACTGCTCTGTTTGTCGGTCTCGCCCGGCAAGAGTTGGAGCAGGTCGGCGCGACCAATGAGCTCCTCCATGGTGGCGATGCCGAGGCTGGCCATGATCTGGCGGGTCTCTTCGATAACAAAACGGAAAAAGGCTTCGACCATTTCCGGCAGGCCGTGATAGTGCTCCCTGCGCAGTTCATCATTTTGGGTAGCAACGCCGGTGGCGCAGTTATTCAGGTGACAGATACGCAGGTACTTGCAACCCAGCGCCACCATGGGGGCGGTGCCGAAGCCGAAACTCTCGGCCCCGAGCAGGGCCGCCTTGACCACATCCAGGCCGGTTTTCAGGCCGCCGTCGGCCTGCACTCGCACCTTGTCGCGCAGGTCGTTCATGCGCAGGGTCTGGTGGGTTTCCGCCAGCCCCATTTCGAAAGGAATGCCGGCGTATTTGACCGAAGTGAGCGGGCTGGCTGCGGTGCCGCCGTCGTACCCGGAGACGGTGATCAGGTCGGCATAGGCCTTGGCCACCCCGGCGGCGATGGTGCCGATACCGGCCTGTGCCACCAGTTTTACCGAGACCAGGGCCTCAGGGTTAACCTGCTTCAGGTCAAAAATCAGCTGGGCCAGATCTTCAATTGAATAGATATCGTGATGCGGCGGCGGCGAAATCAGGGTTACCCCGGGACGGGTATAACGCAAGGTGGCGATCAGGTCGTTCACTTTGTCGCCAGGCAGCTGGCCACCTTCGCCCGGTTTTGCTCCCTGAGCGACCTTGATCTGCAGCACTTCGGCATTGACTAAATAGTGTGGAGTGACCCCAAAACGCCCCGAAGCCACCTGTTTGATTTTCGAAGTGCGTTCATTGCCGTACCGCTCAATGGCTTCTCCGCCTTCGCCGGAATTGGACCGCCCACCCAGCCGGTTCATGGCGATTGCCAGGGACTCATGGGCTTCGGGGGAGAGCGCACCGAGCGACATGCCCGCGCTATCAAACCGTTGAATGATCGCTTCCAGCGGTTCCACCTGGTCAAGGGGAATAGCGGCCTGCTTGCCGCTGAGTCCGATCAGGTCACGCAGGGTGGCCGGTGGCCGATTATTTACCAGGCTGGAGTATTCATCGTAAAAGCGTTGCTCGCCGCTGCGCACTGCGGCGTGCAGGGTGCGAATAACGTCCGGGTTATAGGCGTGGTATTCCCCGCCGTGGACAAATTTCAGCAGCCCCCCCTGCTCGACCACCTTGCGTGGTTTCCAGGCGTTTCTGGCCAGGTGGCGTTGGTCGTTCTCAAAGTCGATAAAACGACTGCCGCCGATACGGCTGGTGACTCCCTCGAAACAGGCCGCAACCACTTCGTCATGGATACCCACTGCTTCAAACAGTTGCGCACCCCGGTAGCTGGCGATGGTGGAAATGCCCATTTTCGACATAATCTTAAAGAGCGCCTTATTGATGCCTTTAATGTAGTTGGCACAGGCCTGCTGAGGGTCAGCCTCTTCGCTTTCGGCGATCTGTTCCACCGCCGCCAACGCCAGGAACGGGTAGACCGCAGTGGCACCAAAGGCAATTAAAGTCGCTATCTGGTGGGGGTCTCGGGCGCTGCCGGTTTCGACCACCAGCTGGGCATCACCGCGAATGCCCAGACGGGTCAGGTGGTGATGGACCGCCCCGGTAGCCATCAGCGCCGGCACCGGTATCTGATCTTCGTAAATCGAGCGATCAGACAGCACAATGATGGTTTTGCCGCCGCGAATGGCGTTTTCAGCCTTCTGGCAGAGGCCCTTCAATATGGGTTGAAGAATGGAGCGATCCGCCGCCGGAGAGTAATTCAGGTCGATGGTTTCGGCAGTAATACCGTAGGGCCCCAGCGCCTGGGTCTGACGGAATGCCCGTTTTGAAAGCACCGGGGTGTCGGTGGAGACTTTGGCGGCGTGTTCCGGTATTTCATCAAATACATTGCCAAAGCCGCCAAAATTGGTGGCCAGCGACATGACAATATTTTCCCGTAAGGGGTCAATCGGCGGGTTGGTTACCTGGGCAAATGATTGCCGGAAGTAGTCGTAAATTGATCGTACCTGCCGCGACAGCACCGCCATGGGTGTATCGTCGCCCATCGAGCCGGTCGCCTCCTGACCGTTGTCTGCCAGGGGGCGCAATACCTGGGTCAGCTCCTCAAAGGTGAGGTTGAAGAACTTTTCATAGGTTCTCAGCGTGTCGCCATGAATCCCCTCACCAAATTCGGGTTCTGATCTGGCGGGGCAATCGATTTCGCTCAGTTCGTGGCCATGTTTTTCCAGCCAGGCCTGATATGGATGGCGCTGGGCAAGCATGCGGTCGATATCTTCCGGCATTAACAGTTCGCCGGTCCAGGTATCGACGGCCAGCATTTCCCCGGGCTTCAGCCGCCCTTTGCGCAGCACTTCCTCGGGTTGGTAATCGCGTACGCCGGTTTCCGATGCCAGGGTGATCGTCCGATCAGTGGTAATTACCCAGCGGGCGGGTCTTAGGCCGTTACGGTCGGTTCGGCAGGCGGCGTAGCGACCGTCGGTGAGCACAATACCCGCCGGCCCGTCCCAGGGTTCCGAAATCATGCTGTGATAGCGGTGACTTGCCCGCAGGTCATCATCCATGTGGGCGTCGTTCTGCCAGGCAGGTGGAATCATCAGCTGCATGGCACGGAAAATATCCATGCCGCCACTGAGCAGCACATCAAGCATGTTATCGAGGCTTTCCGAGTCCGAGCCGTCGCTGTTGACCACTGGCAATATATCTTCGACCTTGTCGAATAGCGGGCTGGCAAATTTGCTGCCGCGAGCCTGTGCCCAGAAGCGGTTACCCTGCACGGTATTGATTTCGCCGTTGTGAGCCAGGTAGCGAAAAGGCTGAGCCAGTTTCCACGAGGGCGAGGTATTGGTGGAAAAACGCTGGTGATAGACGCAGATCGATGAAGTAAAGCGAGGGTCCCCCAGGTCAGGGAACAGTTCCGGCAGGCGTGCCGGCATTACCAGGCCTTTGTAGGAGATCACATGACAGGAGAGGGCGGTGACGAAAAAATTGCTGTCATCGACCAGCGCTTTTTCAGCGCGGCGACGGGCGAAGTAGAGGTGGCGATTGAAATCCACCTCGTCCATATCGTCATCGCCATTCACAAAAATCTGTTCAATCGCGGGCTGAGAGTTGATGGCCTCTTTACCCAGGGCGGCAGGATTGACCGGCACTTTTCGCCAACCGGCGACGCTCAGCCCTTCCAGTGCCAGTTGCTGATCCAACTCGCTTCGCGCCCGCTCAGCGAGGGATTTTTCAGCGCTAAGAAACACCAATCCTGCGGCATAGAGTTCTTTTAATTGCAGGCCATTTTCCTCAGCAACCGCGCGTAGAAACTCATCGGGTTTGCGAATCAGCAGTCCGCAACCGTCACCGGTCTTACCATCGGCGGCGATGGCACCTCGATGGGTCAGCCGCGCGAGTGAATCAATGGCCGACTGCACCAGGTCGTGACTGGCGACGCCATCCATCTGTGCGATCAGACCAAAGCCGCAGCTGTCATGTTCAAATTGCGGCCGGTAAAGGCCAATGTCGGGTGTGCTGATAGGCATAGATTTGTTTACATATTCCGTAGGGAAAGCGCTGGCCGGGGCCAGCGCTGAAATTAACCTTTGCGCCGCCGTGAAGAGCGCGACTTCGGGCCCGTTTGCGGGCAGTTAAACCCGTTCCCTGGCTGGTAAGACGCGGTCCGTCAACTATTAGTTTGGGTGGCCTTAAAGAACCCTGGTTACGGGATTGTTATTTCTCTAACAACCCCCTTGAAGATGTGGTTCCTTGCTCTTGCGCGAACCGCGAATAATACAATCTGTGGTTATTTTTCTCAATCAGCCGCAGCCAGGTCCA
Source organism: Gammaproteobacteria bacterium (assembly GCA_038113925.1). Classification (GTDB taxonomy): domain Bacteria; phylum Pseudomonadota; class Gammaproteobacteria; order Immundisolibacterales; family Immundisolibacteraceae; genus QNFC01. Next base: position 4,803 of record JAYNPV010000067.1, read on the forward strand.
GTGAAAATGTTACCTTCTACGGGCCGTTAACGGACTTGCTACCAAGGATCAGCGATCGTTAGAATGCTGGCCCCCTTGCTGGTCTGCCCGTGGCGGCGTTGTCACTTGTTATTGCAGACTATAAAAACCATTATTAACCCATCAGGAGATGATGATCATGGCCCACGAATTACCTGCCCTTCCTTATGCAATGGACGCCCTGCAGCCGCACATTTCGCAGGAGACGCTTGAGTTTCATTATGGCAAGCACCATCAGACCTACGTCACTAACCTGAACAAATTACTGGAAGGCAGTGACCAGGCCAACGCGTCGCTCGAAGAGGTCATCAAGAATTCTTCGGGTGGGCTGTTTAATAATGCGGCACAGGTCTATAACCACACCTTTTACTGGAACTGCCTGAGCCCCAACGGCGGCGGCGAGCCGACCGGCGCGGTGGCCGATGCGATCAACAAGGCGTTTGGTTCCTTTGCCGAGTTCAAGGAAAAATTCACCGCCAACGCCATCGGTACTTTTGGTTCTGGTTGGGGCTGGCTGGTGCAGAACAGCGACGGCTCTCTGGAACTGGCCAGCACCATTGGTGCCGGTTGTCCGCTCACCAGTGGCCAGAAACCACTGCTGACCTGTGACGTCTGGGAGCACGCTTACTACATTGATTACCGCAATGCGCGACCCAAGTATCTGGACGCCTTCTGGAACCTGGTTAACTGGGATTTCGTTGCGGCCAACCTCGGCTGAGTAACTCCCTAGCCATAAAAAACCCCGCCTCGCTGCGGGGTTTTTTTTACCGGTAGGGGCATGAATATGAAAACAAGCCTGCGGGGCTGGTATCTGCTGCAGCTACTGACGATTGGCGCTTTGATCGGTTACGCCCTTTTCCTGCAGTATCGGCATGGCCTGGAACCCTGTCCGCTCTGTATTTTGCAACGGCTGGTCTTTTTTGCGTTGGCCGGGGTTGCCTTGATTGCTTTGGTGCATGGCCCGCGCGGCTGGGGTCGTTGGCTCTACGGCTTATCCGGTACGGTGGTCGCTGCAGTGGGCGCGGGTATATCCGCTTGGCACGTGCGTTTGCAAAACCTGCCCGCGGATCAGGTGCCCACCTGTGGGCCGGGGCTGGATTTTATGATGGAGAATTTTCCACTTGCCGATGCCCTGCGGATGATTTTTCAGGGTTCCGGTGAGTGTGCCGAGCAGCTCTGGAGTTTTCTCGGTCTGAGCATGCCGGCCTGGGCGCTGGTCTGGTTTCTGCTGTTGGGGCTAGCGGCGCTGGTACCGCTGGTGCCTGGGTTGCGCCGCCGGGTGCTGTCTACCGGCTAGGGTCTGAGAACACTATTTTCTGCCCGGCGACGGCGGCTCTGTGGGGTTGCATTTAAAGCGTTTACTGTCGTCTGCGTGAGCGACTTCGGTCGCGACCATTGGGGCGGTAGAAACGGCGGCGGTCGCGACTGAAGTCGCTCCTACAAACCTTATCGGCGTTTCCTGAGGGGTGATTGGTAAATAGGGTTATCAAGCCCTGACGTTATTTACGCTGGGTGACCTGGTCACGCAAATAGACCGGTTGTGCCTGATCGGCACTCACGGCGCAATCGGCGTAGGCCGGGCCGCTGGCGAGGGTTAATATTGCCAGGGCGTCAGCACGGCACTCCAGCAACAGCTGGCCTACCGAGGTTTCAAACACTGTTTGCAACTCCTGCCGGTAGGCCTGCCAGGCTGAGCCAGCGGCGATCCAGTGATTTCCAGTGAGGTCAAAATGCTCGCCCAGGGTCTGCGGGGGGAGTACTTTCTCTTTCCCGATGGCCAGCAGGGTGGAGCGTTCAAATTCAAAACTGCCGACGTAGATTTCCCCCAGGCGGGCGTCCTGCGCCGCGATCACCCGCTCATAGTCGTCGCTGCGGGTGGCGGCAGACTGGGCCAGCGCTGCCAGTGAAGAGATCGGTAGCACCGGAATATCCAGACCATAGCCGATGCCCTGAGCAACGCTACAGGCCACCCGTACCCCGGTAAAAGAGCCGGGCCCCTGACCGAATGCCACCTGGTCAATCTGCTGGCGAGAGAGTTGGGCTTCTGCCAGCAGGGCGTCGATCATTGGCAGTATCTGTTCGGCGTGTTGCCGTGGGCGGTCACTGATCAGTTGCTGCTGTTGACCTGCTGATTCCAGTGCGACGCTGCAGCGTTCTGTCGAGCTCTCAATGGCGATAATGTTCACGGCGTGTTCGCTGGATGGGGGGCGAAAAACTCGCTGGCAGTGCGGGCGTTATCGGTGACCGGCATGGGTGGCAGTGCGGCGATAAAGGTTTTGCCGTAGCTGCGGCTGCGCAGTCTTGGATCGCCAATCATCAGCAGTCCACGGTCGCCGTGGTCGCGGATTAACCGGCCGGCGCCTTGTTTCAGGCTGATGATGGCGCCAGGAATCTGCAGGTCACGAAACGGATTACCCCCGGCTCGTTTCATTGCATCAATACGGGCTTTTATCAGAGGCTCGAACGGACTGGCGAAGGGCAGTTTGTCGATGATGACGCAGCGCAGGGCATCGCCGCGTACGTCGACCCCTTGCCAGAAACTCGCGGTTGCCAGCAGCACGGCATTGGGAACTTGTAGAAATTTATCCAGCAGGCGGGCTTTGGGTAGATCCCCCTGGATCAATAATGAAAATTCGCCCTGATCGGTCAGCAGTGCTTTCGCGCGGTGCAGGGCGGCGTAGCTGGTAAAAAGCATGAATGCCCTCCCCTGGCTGGCCTGGAGTATGGGCAGTGCTGCGGTGACCAGGGCGTCAGTGTGCTGTTCGTGGTTGGGTTCCGGCAAACCAGGGGGAAGGTATAGCAGCGCCTGATTAGGATAATCAAAGGGGGTGTCGAGCAACAGGGTTTCGGCGTCCAGCAGGCCCATGCGCCGGGTAAACAGGTCAAAGGTCTCCCCGGCGGCGAGGGTGGCGGAGGTGAAAATCCAGCTTCGCGGGTGGAGATTGTAGGCCTGCTCCATGCGCCTGGAAATCTCGATGGGATCGTTGTGGAGCACAAAACCCCGGCCGCGCTGTTCAATCCACTGCACGGTGCCTTCATCGGCGAGGGAAGCACTCTCCGGCGATCTGTCCGCGGGGTCTCCCGCCGGGTTTTCTGACTCAGGGAAGGGTGCCGCGGGTAACCGCATCGCCTGCAGGGTGACCACCATGCGTTCTGCCCGGCTGCCGCAATTGTCGAGCTCCTTGCTGCGCTGGCGATGGGGTTGCAGACAATCGAGAATTCTCTGTAGCGCCTCAGTGAGTTCATCCAGGGCCAACTTCAGTGGCGGCTGACTCATCAGTCTGGCCCATTCGTCGCGTATATTGATCTGGCCAAGTTCCTGAACCAGGGCAGTGGTGGCGGAATCCAGCTGGCGTAATCGATCCTCCAGTGAGTCGATGTCGCCCGGGTTTTCTGCCTGCAGGTCACGGCTTAAATTAATCAGCTGGTGACTGCTTACCTGTTCTCCAAAAAAGAGGGTGGCAACGTCCGGTACCAGGTGGGCTTCATCAAATATGATCACATCTGCATAGGGCACCACTTCACCAAAGCCGCTTTCGCGCACTGCCAGATCGGCGAAGAACAGGTGATGATTGATCACCACCAGATCTGCCTGCTGGGCGCGCCGACGGGCCTGAATCAGTGGGCAGTTGTCAATGTCGGGGCACTCCTGGCCCAGGCAGTTGTCGGCGGTTGAGGTAACCTGGGCGCGAATCGCCGGGTGAATCTCGCCGTCAGGGAAATTATCCAGATCGCCGTCTTCGCGGGTCTGTGAAAATTCCTTTATCTTGCGGATTACCTGCCAGTCTGACCGGCTGTAGCTGCTGCCGACGGCGGTTGCATGGCTACTGTCTGCCCGTTCGAGGCGATAGGGACAGACATAGTTGGCCCGGCCTTTGAGCAGGGCGATTAACAGGTCGCGGCCAAAGATCTGCCGCAGCGTCGGCAGATCTTTGGTAAACAGCTGGTCCTGCAGATTGCGGGTACCGGTGGAAACCAGGGTCTTCTGGCCGGCGAGCAGGGCGGGCACCAGATAGCCGAAGGTTTTGCCCACACCGGTGCCGGCTTCGACGACCAGCCGGGTGCGCTCTTCAATAGCATGGCTGACCGCACGGGCCATAGCCCCCTGCTGAGGGCGAGGAGCAAATCCCTCTAACTGTTCAGTGAGCAGGCCGCCCTCGCCGAGGATCTGGTCTACTTCAAATATATCGACTAGCGGGTCATTCATTGACGATTATTCACAGCGGGTTATTCACCGTCCGGCGGGAGGACTAGTTCGGTGAGGTTATCAAGAAAGCGGTGGCCCAGTGCGGTGGGCTTGATCCGCTGCTGGTTAATTTCCAGTAGTCCCTGATCGCGGGCCGCTTCAGACCGCGATAACAGGGCATTCACGGGGAGTCCGGTGTGGGCGCTGAACAGGCCCAGGGGTACGCCCTGTTGCAGGCGCATGGCGTTAAGCATGAACTCAAAAACGGTTTCAGCCGGTTCCAGCACTCGTGTTTCCTGCTGGGGTTTGCCGGTGAGAACCCCCCGCTGGTAACGGCTCGGGTCCTTTATGTTCTGTGTACGGATGATTTTTTCTGCCGATGAGATTTTGCCATGGGCGCCGGCACCAATACCCAGATAATCGCCAAACTGCCAGTAGTTGCTGTTATGTCGGCAGAACTGCTCGGGTCGGCAAAAGGCTGAAACTTCGTAATGTTCAAACCCTGCCTTCGCCAGCGTGGCTTGTAGCTGGGTCTGCATCCCGGCGATGGCATCTTCATCGGGCAGCTGCGGCGGTTGTCGGGCAAAGGCGGTGTTGGGTTCGAGGGTGAGCTGATAGAGGGATAGATGGGCAGGGTCAAAGGTCAGCGCCGTACGCAGGTCCGCGGCGGCCTGCTGCAGCGTTTGATCGGGCAGGCCGTACATCAGATCGATATTCAACTTGCTAAACCCGGCCGCGCCAGCGGCGTCAATGGCGGCTTGGGCCTGATTCGCATCGTGCACGCGGCCGAGTCGGGTTAGCGCCTGGTCGTTAAAACTCTGTACGCCAAGCGATAGCCGGTTAACCCCGGCGCGGCGAAAGTCAGGTAGCCTGCTCTGATCCAGGGCACCCGGGTTGGCCTCCATGGTGACTTCAATAAGGTCATTGAACGGCAACCGTTGGCGAATGCCGCTCAGCAGCCGATCGATGGCCGCAGCGCTAAACAGACTCGGTGTGCCACCACCGATAAAGATGGTGGCAAGGGTGCGGCCCCATATTTGCGGCAGCTGGCTATCCAGATCCGCGATCAGCGCGCTGATGTAATCGTCTTCCGGCAGGTCCGTTGCTGTTTTCGGATGCGAATTGAAGTCGCAGTAGGGACATTTTCGCTCGCACCAGGGCAGGTGCACATAGAGGGCAAGCGGCGGCAGGGTGGTAAACTGATGAGTTAATCGATCGGTTGGTTTACCCGCCGGTGCTATCTGGAACAGCGGATTGGAATGGTCGTTGGAGTTAATCAAATCAGGGTGGTTGCGATGCAGGTAGGGGTTGCGGAAGGAGGAGGCCTGAGCGGGTCAAAGTATAGCTTTGTGGCCAGTCAACCCGCTCGAAATATATTGGTGCTGTTGTTTTGTTGGCTGGGCCTGGCAGCCGCAGCCCCCGCCGCCGGGCTGGCTGACGCCTATAAATCTTACCCCGCAGGTGAGTACGGCACGGCGATTAACCCCCCCAAGGCACTGCCCGAGGTGGCATTGATGAACGAATTCGGCGAAGCGGTGGCTGCCGACGCGCTTCAGGGACACATCACCCTGCTTTTTTTCGGGTTTACCCACTGCCCGCATATCTGTCCCACCACCCTGTCGATGTTGCGCGGCATTCGTGATCGGTTACCCGCTGGTCAGGCGCAGCAGCTGCAGGTATGGCTGGTGACTGTCGACCCCATGCGTGATAGTGCCGAGAGGCTGAAACAGTATTTGGCAAATTTTGGCCCCGGCTTTCACGGGGCCCGCGCAGAGCTGGGGGAGTTGATTCCTCTGTTGCAGGCCCTGGGTGTGGGTTATTCCTACCGGGCAGATGAAAACGGCGAGAGCTACGATGTTGATCACACAACGTCAATTTTTCTGCTCAATGGCCGGGGCGAGCTGGCGCGGGTTTACACTTCTCCCCACGACGCGCAGCGACTACTGGCGTCGCTGAAGAAGGAACTGTGACCAAACCGGCCCGGCTGTTTACACCACTGCACGAGGAAGCGACTCCATGACTGAGCAACAGAACCTGCAACGGGTGGCCGATTTTTTTCAGGCCATGACCGACCGTAATTTTGACTATATCGAATCTTTTCTGGCACCCGATCACCAGTTCTTTTTTCCGCTCAGTCCCGTGCCGCTGAACCGGGAGACTCACATCGGTATGAACCGGGAGTTTGGAGTCAGTATTCCTGATGTCGCCTGGCATATTGATGACCAGTTTGCCGCCGGCGACAAGGTAGTCACGCGGGGTAGTATCAGTGGTACCCATCAGGGTGACTTTCAGGGCATTCCCGCCACCGGCAATGCCATGAGCGTAAAGTACATCAATATCGTCCAACTGCGAGAGGGGCTCAATGTCAATGAGTGGGATAGTCTCGATACGCTGAGTTTTATGCAGCAGCTCGGTGCCGCGCCACCGCCCCGTTAATCCGACCTCCCCGACCCGTAACAGAAATCCATTAATGGCCTACGAACGTCCCAGCATTAAACGCTTGCACGCCTATACCCCGGGGGAGCAGCCCAGGGGGGGCGATACTATTAAACTCAATACCAACGAAAACCCGTACCCACCTGCACCGGCGGTACTGGCGGCGCTGGAAAATATTGACCCTCAGGCGTTGCGCCGTTATCCCTCACCAATGGCCGATGAGTTCCGCCAGATTGCCGCTGATCTCCACGGCGTCGCACCGGAAAATATCATCGCCACCAACGGTGGCGATGAACTGCTACGCCTGGTGATGACCTGCTTCGTTGAACCCGGGGAGGCGATTGGCGTGACCCGGCCCACCTATTCGCTCTACCCCGTGCTGGCTGATATTCATGGTGCCAGGGTTTATGAAGTGCCGCGGTCCGCTGACTGGGTGTTGCCCACTGATTTCGCCGCCCGGTTAAACGCCCAGAAAGTGCCGTTGGGATTAATCGTTAATCCCCATGCCCCCTCGGGGCGACTCAGCTCTGTGCAGGAGCTCTCCCGAATCGCCGAGGAGCTCAACGGAGTGCTGCTAATTGACGAAGCCTATGTTGATTTCGTTACCCCCGAACTGGGGCACAATGCGTTGCCGCTGATCAGCCAGCATGACAATGTGATTATTTTGAGGACGCTCAGCAAGGGCTATTCACTGGCGGGCCTGCGCTTTGGTTACGGGATTGGAAATGCGGATCTGATTGCCACCCTGCACAAGGCTCGCGATAGTTATAACCAGGATGTCATCTCCCAGGCACTGGCGGTGGCGGCTCTGGGGGCGCAGGATTATGTTCAGCAAACCTGGCAAAAAGTTCGTGCTGAACGGCATCGACTCAGCGTTGAGTTTAATAAAAGGGGGATGACGGTGGCCCCCAGCGAGGCCAATTTTCTGTTGGTCAGTGTGCCTACTAACGGGGCAGTAAATGCCCGGCTGCTTTATCAGGCGCTTAAGGAGCGGGGCGTGTTGGTGCGCTGGTTCGATCAGCCCGGGCTGGACGAAAAATTGCGGATTACCCTTGGCACTGAAGCTGAAAATGATCGGCTGTTGGCGGGGGTGGATGGCTTTCTGGGGGGGTGAGAGGGT
>JAYNPV010000068.1:0-9604 GCA_038113925.1 Gammaproteobacteria bacterium
AGGGTGCCGTCACCGACCACGGAAACATTGGGCTGTTCCGACATGGCCGACAGTGCCGTGGCCGCCGCCAGGCCGCCGCCCATGCCCATGTTGGAATCCGCCATGTTAAAGGGGGCTAACCCGGCCATGCCGTAACAGCCGACATCGGTAGCGTGCCAGTCTTTTTCGCCGGTCAACATTTCGTTGATTTTCATCTGTGAAAAGACTGGCCGTTCCGGACAGCCGGTGCAGAAGGTCGGTGGCCGGGGGGTGACCGGTTTTGAAAACAGTTGGGTAGCGGCCTGCTGACGATCGGTTTTGGCTGCCGCCCGCCGTTTAATATCGTCAGCCCGGTCGGGCAGGTGCTCGGCGGCGAATTGCGCCAGCGGGCCAATCAGTTTGCCCGGCACCAGTTCGCCCACGCCGGGGATTAAATCATGGCCGGTAAACGGAGTGGTGATCCCGCGTTGGTGCAGCAGGGAACGGATCTGCTTTTCGATCAGGTCGGGTTGACCCTCTTCAATCAGCAGCACGTGGGTTTTATCCGCCATAAAATCGGCAATCTGATCGAGGCAGAGTGGGTTAACCACGTTCAGCTGCAATAGGTCAAAGGCGTCATCCATATTGCCCTGCTCGTCGGCCAGGCCCAGCAGGGAGAGTACCCGCATGGTGGTGTTGAACACCGGGCCGTGGGTGATCAGGCCAATTTTCCCGTCGCGGCTGCCGAAGCGTTCATTGAGATCGTGATCGAGAATAAATTGTTCCGCCCGCGGCAGTCGGTCGCTGTAGCGTTCAATTTCCTGGCGCTGGGTATTGGGTGGCAGGGGGTAGCGGTGGGGCTCGGCGACGCTGAACTGAATTTTTTCGTTGGTGTTGTAGCGTGACGGCTGGTTGTTACCGACCTTGACCTCGGCATTGGCGTGGGAGAGCTGCGGCCGTAGCAATAGAGCAACGACAGTATTGGACGCCTCGGATAACTCAAAGCTGACCCGGGTGAGTTTCAGCAGCAGTTGCTGGTCGGCCCGCGGGTCAATAACCAAAATCCCCGATTTCATCGCCCACGGCAGGGTGCGCTGGGCGACGGTGGTGCTGGAGACCCCATAATCTTCACCGACGATAATAACGTTACCGCCTTCCACGCCGATTTGGGAGACATGGTCGAGCACGTCTGTGGCTACCCCGTTACCCAGAACTTTCCAGGTGACCGCGCCGCGAATCGGCGTGTAGCAGGAAGCGGTACACATGGCAGCAGCAGACATTTCGTTGGCTGAGGATTCCATATAGATGCCGCGGGGCTTGAGCACCTGTTCGTAGGCATCCGCTGCTGCGTCTATCAGGTTGGAAGTAGGCGATCCGGGGTAACCGCCAAAATAACTGATGCCGGCTTCGAGCATCCCCTTTAATACCACCAGCGCGCCATCGCCATATAGGCGCTGGCCCTCGCCGTGTTCGAGTTGTTCTATATCGGCAGTCGTAAATGCGTGACTCATGATTTGCTCCTCATGGGGTGCGATGGATCGCCCCGCTTCTGGGTTAGAGAGTTTTTCTTTTGATCATCCGCTTGGGCCAGTACTCCAGTACCCGCTCGCCCTGCTGATTAAACACTTCGTTATGAGTGGTGACGATACCGCGGTCTGGTCGGGATGTTTCGCGTTTTTCCAGCAGTTTAACCTCAACATGAATGGTGTCATCGACATACACGGGCCCGAGAATTTTGCTATCTCCCCCTAAATAGGCCATACCCGCGCCTTCCAGCATGCCGCTGCCGATCACCAGCCCTTCGGCGTAGCTGAAAGTCAGGCTGCCCGGTGCCAGGCGGCGCTCGTAATGGGTCTCTTCCTCAAGGTACTGCATATCCAGAAACAGCGGCTCGCGTAGACCCACCAGGGTGACAAACTGCATGATGTCGTATTCGCTAATGGTGCGCCGGGTGGTCTGCATGCGCCACTGTTCGGTGTAATCTTCGAAATAGAGCGTGTCCAAGGGGTAATTCCCTAGTAGAGGTGATTAATAGCCGCGGAATTCCGGTGCCCGTTTCTCAACAAAGGCAGCGACGCCTTCATCGTGATCGAAACCGGTATGCAGCAAGGCCTGAGAGCCGGCCTCCAGGTCCATGTAGCTGTCAAATGAGAGCCGCGATGCCGAATGCAAGTCCTGTTTTGCCAGGGCGTGGGCCATGGTGGGACCAGCAGCCAGTTCCGTGGCTAGTTCGTCAAGGCGATCACTGAGCTGATCGTTGGCAACCACTTCGTTGTAGAGCCCCATTTCGCAGGCTTTCGATGCCTCAAGACTCTGCGCGCGCAGCACCATTTCCTTGGCACGGAGCATACCCAGGTTCTCCACCAGCAGATAAAGAATGGCGGCGTCAGGAATAGCGCCAATCTTGCCGAAGGCGGTAACAAAACGCGCGGATGGGGTGGCAATGACCATGTCTGCGGCCAGTGCCAGGGTCAGTCCGGCCCCGGCAATGGAGCCGTTCACAGCGGTGATTACCGGTTTGTCGCAGCTGCGAATTGCGCGCACCATGGGGCGGATACCACCATGAATTAATTGCCTAATCTGCAGCGGGTTTTTCCCCTTCATCAGGGTTTTCAGGTCGCCGCCGGCGCAGAAGCTCTTGCCGACCCCGGTGAGGGTAACCACTCTCACCTGAGGGTCATTGTTGGCGGCGATAATGGCCTTGCCAATATCACGCATCATCAACTCGGTGAGGGCATTGCGGGCATCGGCCCGGTTCAGGGTGATCGACAAACGACCCGCTTCGGTCTCAAACAGAATGTCACTCATGATGATGGCTCAGTCGTCTTCACTTTTGCCGAACTGGGGGGTCTCCTTACTCAAAAAAGCACGCACCGCCTCACGGTGGTCGGCGGTTGCAAAAGTGATGCCTTCCAGGGCCAGGGATGCGGTCACCGTGCTGGCGGTCATGTTCTGCAGAAAAATATTAACGGAGCGCTTGGTCAACTCAATCGCCAGGCGGGCGCCGCTACAAAGCTTGTTCGCCATGGCATAGGTTCTTTCTTCCAGTTCTTCCGGTGCGACGGCGTGATTCACTAAACCGATACTGGCGGCTTCTTCTGCGCTGAGGGCGTCACCGGTCATCAGAAATTCTTTGGCCCGGTTGGGGCCAATCAGCAGTGGCCAGATGGCCGCGCCGCCGTCACCGGCGACCACGCCAATGCTGACATGGGGGTCGGCTATGCGAGCCTTGGTGGAAACGTAGGCCAGGTCACAGTAGAGTGCCAGTGTCGCCCCCAGCCCCATGGCATGGCCGTTGACCATGGCGATCACCGGTTGCGGCGTGTTGACGATACCCATCAGTGCATCAATACCTTCGCGCATGACCATGTCATAGCGCTCACCCTTGCCACCAACAGTCTCGATCCATTTCAGGTCACCGCCGGCACAAAAGGCTCCGCCTTCGGGGTCGCCGGTGAGCACGATTACCCGGGTTTCACGATCGGTGGCAGTTTCCTTGAATACCCGACCAATCTCATCATGCATGGTGCCATTAACCGCATTTCGTGCTGAAGGATTACTCAGCTGAATGGTCAATATTGCGCCGTCGCGGCTGATTTTCAGGCTTTCGTACCCTTCGTACATGTTTGGATCTCCCCTGTTTTTTCTGAGTTTTAGATTTGTCTGAGTAGTGCTGACATTATGCCGCACTCGGTGGCTGCGGTCGATGGCAGGAATCGCAATTGGCCGGCAGAGGTCAAGCAGTGCTTTAAAAATTCGGCGGCCAGGCACCTCAATTTTTGACTGAATCTGCATTTTTCGGCTGCGATCACTAAACTGCGGCGCAGATCGGGTGGTAGGATTACCCGGCGCCCGGCTCCGGCATAATTTTGGTGATGCTTCCTGGCAGGAGCTATGCAAGGTTAAAAACCAATGCGCCGGCGCGATTTGGCTGTAAGCATCGACCGGCAGTCTTTACACTTGACCACTGAATATAGTTGATATTTAAGGAGGATTCGCATGTTGACCTTATACGGACAGGTAATGTCTCGCGCCCAGCGTACCCTGTGGCTGCTGGAGGAACTGGAAGTGCCGTTTGAACATGAAAAAGTGAATCAGAATGCGGGGGAGACGCGCACCACTGAATTTATGAAACTCAACCCCAATGGGCATGTGCCGGTCCTCAAGGACGGTGACCTGGTGCTGTGGGAGACCATTGCCATCAACTGGCATATTGCCGCCAAACATGGTGCCGGGTCGCTCTGGCCCAGCGACCAGAATCAGCAGTCGCAAATCATGCAGTGGTCACTGTGGATGACTACCGAACTGGAAAATTTGTTGGTGGATTATCTGCGTCATGCCATTGTCTATCCCGAAGACAAGCGCAACCCCGCATTGGCCGAGGCCGCAAAAAACCAGTACCCGGTGCCGATGAAGGTGCTTGACGACAGCCTGCAGGGCCGCGACTACCTGGTGGGCGACAGCTTTACGCTGGCTGATCTCAATGTTGCCTCCATGCTTGGCCTGGTCGATGTATACAAACAGTTCGATAACAGTGAGTTCCCCACCGCAGTGGCCTGGTTGGAAAAAATGCTCGCCCGCCCGGCCCGCGCCAAGGCATTGGCGCGCACCTGAACTGGTCGACTGCCGGTAAATCTACTGGCGTATCGGGAAGACAGACTCCGCCTCGGCACGGGCCGCTGCGGAGTTTTTTTTGAGGATTATCATGCAGGAAATTGAGCCCGGCCGTTATCGTCATTACAAGGGCAGCGAGTATCAGGTATTTGGCGTTGCTCGCCACAGTGAATCCGAAGAGCGGTTGGTGGTTTACCAACCGCTCTATGGCGAACGCGCCCTCTGGGTCCGGCCCCTGACCATGTTTGTTGAACAGGTCGAAGTCGCGGGCCGGTGGCTGCCCCGATTCGAGCGAATAGTCGGTTCGAGCGCCAGTGCTCTGGGTGATCGCTAATGGCCTGGTGGGGAAAGCTTATCGGAGGTGCCTTTGGTTTTATGTTGGGCGGCCCGTTGGGAGCCTTGCTGGCCGGTGCGATTGGCCATAAGTTTGATCAGGGGTTTGAAGAACAACTGGCCATAGACGAGGGCAAGGCGGGCAACCAGGAACGGGTGCAGAGCGCTTTTTTTGCCGCGACATTTTCGGTCATGGGTCACGTCTGTAAAGCCGATGGCCAGGTCTCCCGAGGAGAAATTCGCGCCGCGGAAGCGGTGATGAAACGTATGCACCTGACCGCGCCACAGCGCCAGGCGGCGATGGAACTTTTTAACCGGGGCAAGGCGGCTGATTTTCCGTTCAATGACGTCATGCAGCAGTTTCGTCAGGAGTGCGGTCGTCGCCAGAATCTGATCAGAATGTTTCTTGAGGTGCAGATTCAGGCGGCGCTGGCGGATGGCGAATTACACCCGGCGGAGAAACGGCTACTGCTGCAGCTGTTTGATCTGCTTGGACTCTCCAGCCGGGAGTTTGAACAGCTGCTGCATCTGGCGGGCTGGCGACCGGCCCATGGCGGATCTCAGCGCCGCAGTAGCACCGGCGGCGGCACTGCTCCGGCCGAAGAGGCCTTTGCATTACTCGGGTTAAAACCCACTGCCTCCAACGCGGAAATCAAAAAGGCCTATCGGCGGATGATGAGCCAGCACCACCCGGACAAGCTGGTATCCAAAGGGCTGCCCGAGGAGATGATCGAGCTGGCGAAAGAAAAAACTCAGGCGATCGGCAAGGCGTATCAGACGTTACGCGAGGTTCGCGGCTTTTAGCGGATTACTCGCGAGGCAGCCCGCGGCCCATTTTTTCAATTTTTTCCACCGACACGCTGCGGTGGGTTTTCAACGGCTGGGCGAATAGAGAAACGCGCAGTTCCTCCAGGCACCAGCGGTATTCAATCCAGTCGGGGTGTTCCGTCATTGTGGTTGGGCAGTTGTCCCAACGTTTCTGCAGGGGCGCGATCCGGGTGCGCAACTGACGTTCTTTCTGCGGGTTTTGCGCGGCCCGCTCAAGGCGTACCCGCATGGCCTCCAGGTAGCGCGGCAGGTGAGGCAACCAGTAGGCAGGAGTGCGGATCAAAAACCCCCTGTAGATCAGTTCGCCGAGCTGGCGTTGTACCTGTTGGCCGGTATCAAGCAGGTTGAGCGGTAGTTTGCTCAACTGGCGGCCAAGTTGATGGCGGTGGTCGGTGAGTCGGGCCAGTAGTGTCATCCAGCGTTTCTGGATCTGCTCAAGTTCGGCAGTGGGTTGTTGGGCGAGGGCTTCAAACCGGGTCTGTTCTCTGGGCAGAGGGGTTAAATCGAAAGCTTCTTCAAGGATCAGCTGCGTCAGGTCATTAATCAGTTCATGGGCGCTGCCCAGGTCGGCATTGCCCAGCGCCAACTCCCTGAGGTCGTGGCGGGTAGGCAAAATTCCCGGCTGGCGTTGACGCAACTTGCGGGCCAGCAACCAGCAGATGCCCTGGCGGTGTGCCTGTTCTGCGCTGATGGGGTTGTCAAATACCTTAATGGCGGCGCTGCTCTCTTTAACGGTTATCGCCGGGTAACCCCGGATAGTCCGGCCCCCCGCTGCCTGATCCACCCATTCGGGCAGGTCGCCGAAATCCCAGTCGGTGATCGGGTCGCGTTCGATGGTCTGGCCGACCCCCGCAAAGGCATTGGCCGCTTCACTTTGCCATTTCTGCTGCAGCAGCCCCGGGTTGTCAGATTGATCCAGCAGGTTGCCATCCGGGTCCAGCAGTTGCAGGTGCATGCGCAGGTGAGTAGGTAGAGATTCACTGTTGAGCGCCCCGGCGGGAATATCAACCTGTGTGAGTTGCCTGACTCGTCGGCGCAGGTATTCAACGATGCTTTCCTCTCCCCCCGGAGGTTCGCGCATTATCTGCTCGGCCCGGTCTGGGAGAGGCACCAGCTGGCGGCGCATTGGTTTGGGCAGCTGGCGCAGAAGTTCGGTGATTTTCTCTTTCAGCAGACCTGGTATCAGGTAATCGCAGGCGGCACTGTTGATCTGATTGAGTTGTGCCAGTGGCACGGCCAGGGTGGTGCCATCCTCGGGGTGGATGGGTTCATACCGATAATGCAGGGGCAGATCAACGCCATTTTGGCACCAACGAGTGGGGTAGAGCTGTTCGGCCGATGGCGGTTCAGGCTGCTGACGGAGCAGTTCACGGGGGTATGTCAGCAGGTCGGGATGCTCCCGGCTGGCCTGCCGATACCAAACTTTAAAATGATGGCCGTTGGTGACGGTTGCCGGGAGTTGCCGGTCAAAGAACAGGTAACGTACTTGATCATCGACCAGCAGGTCGTGGCGGCGACTGCGTATTTCCAGCGCTTCTACCTCGGCAACCCGCTGCCGATTCTCCGCCAGGAAGGGAAAGCCGGCCTGGTACTGGTCAGCCACCAGGCCATCGCGAATAAACAGGTGACGCGCCTCCTGGGGATCAATATCGCTGTAGCGGGTGCGCCGCCGGTCCACAATCTGCAGACCATACAGGCTGACTTTTTCATAGGCGAAAACATCACCCTGAGCCGCTGACCAGTAGGGCTCGGCGTAGCTGCGGCGGACCAGGGTCTCCGCCAGGGGTTCGATCCAGCGCCGATCGATCATTGCTGCGCTGCGGGCAAACAGCTGGCTGGTTTCCACCAGTTCGGCGGCAACTATCCATTTGGGTGGTTTTTTGTAGAGAGTGGATCCCTGGAACAGGGTCACTTCGGTGCCGCGAGCACCGCTGTATCTCATCTTCTCTGTCTGTAGGGCAATATTGCTCAGCAGGCCGCTGAGCAGGGCGCGGTGGATTTCATCGTAGTCCTGATCGGGGTCTTGAGGTACCGGGTTGCCCGCGCTGGGCAGGGGAAGTTTGGCGGATTTACGGAGGGTCCATTTCTGCTGGCGGGCATACTCGGACAGCTGGCGGTGAACGTCCTGCCATTCGCGCATGCGCATGAAGTTGATGAAGTTGTCCCGACACCAGCGACGCAGTTTATTGCTGCTTAACAGCTGTGACTGCTGTTGCCAGCTGTTCCAGAGATTAACCAGGGTGAGAAAGTCGGATTCCCGGTGATAGTAACGCCGGTGCTTCTGGTCAGCTTTTTGCTGGAATTCACGGGGGCGCTCACGTGGGTCCTGTACTGCCAGGCCGGCGGTAATGATCAATATTTCGCGCAGGGAGTTACCCTTGCTGGCGGCCAGTAGCATGCGCCCCAGCCGAGGGTCGACCGGCAGCTGGGCCAGGTGGCGACCAATTCCGGTGAGCTGATCCTGGTGATTGACGGCGCCAATTTCATGGAGGGTCTGGTAGCCGTCGCGAATCAGCCGTTTTTGAGGCGCATCAATAAAGGGAAACTCAAGGGGATTGCCCAGTTTCAGGTTGAGCATCTGCAGGATTACGGTTGCCAGATTGGTACGGATGATTTCCGGTTCGGTCTGCTCAGGACGGTTGGGAAAGCCCTCTTCATCATAAAGGCGGACGCAGATCCCCGGTGCGAGGCGACCGCAACGGCCCGCGCGCTGATTGGCGGCGGCCTGGCTGATATTCTCAACCGGCAGACGCTGAATCTTGCTGCGGGCACTGTAACGACTAACCCGAGCCAGCCCGGAATCGATCACGTAATGGATACCCGGCACCGTCAGCGAGGTTTCAGCAACGTTAGTGGAGAGGATCAACCGGCGGTTTTTGCGCTGTTTGAATATGCGGTCCTGGTCGCTCTGGGACAATCTGGAGAACAGCGGCAATATCTCCAGTTTATCGGGCAGGCTGGTTTGCAGCTGTTTCTGGGCGTCATTGATTTCCCGTTCGCCGGGCAGAAACACCAGAATATCGCCGTGACCGGCGGAAAGCAGTCGTCTAGCGGCATGGGCGATGCCCTGATTCAGCTCAAGGGGCTCATCTTCCGAGTCGGCGTCTCTAAGGGGTTGGTATTCGATCTCCACCGGGTAACCGCGGCCGGATACCTCAAATACCGGAGCATTACCAAAAAACCTGGAAAACTGCCCGGTGTCGATGGTGGCAGAGGTGATGATCAGTTTAAGGTCAGGGCGTTTCGTGATCAGCCTTTTTAAGATGCCGAGCAGAAAGTCGATGTTCAGGCTGCGCTCGTGAGCTTCGTCAATAATCAGGGTGTCGTACTGATTGAGCCAGGGATCGCTGCGGGTTTCGGCCAGCAGAATACCGTCGGTCATCAGTTTGATCAGTGAATCGGGATGGGTACGATCGTTAAATCGCACTTTGTAGCCGACCTGTTCGCCGGGTCGGGTGCCCAGCTCATCACTGAGCCGATGGGCGATGCTGCGCGCTGCCACCCGTCGTGGCTGGGTATGGCCGATAATGCCGGTAAGGCCCCGGCCGGCCTCCAGGCAGAGTTTGGGTAACTGGGTGCTCTTGCCGGAGCCAGTCTCGCCGGCGACTACAATGACCTGGTTCTGCTGGATCGCTTTAATCAGCTCCTGCTGGTGGCCGCTGATCGGTAGTTCATCGGGCAGGGTAATGGGTGGCACTGCCTGGCGACGGCGTTCGCTGACCGCTAATGATGCGTTGATCTGCGCAGTCAGTTTTTCTATTCCAGGTGCGTCACTGTTTTTGGTGGCCCGGTTGAGGCGCTGACGTAACCGATGACGGTCGCTCGCCATACATTGATTCAGCTGGCTATAGAGTGGCTGCGCGGGGGTTGA
>JAYNPV010000068.1:9614-12162 GCA_038113925.1 Gammaproteobacteria bacterium
GGGGTTGATTGTGCTGGGTGGTGAGTCATTTATTCGAGGTAGAGGTTGTCGAGCAGCATAAACCCAGGTTGCTTGCGGCGGCTATGAAACAGGGTGACTGAGAATATCTCTGTCATATTCATGGTTCGTTCTAAGGGCCCATTACGGACCCGTTCAAGGGGTATGTCGATTTTATTCCAGCCCGGTCGTAATGACACGGTCGCATTGAAGCTCAATGAGTAAAGGTAGCCCTGTATAAAAGCCAGGTAGTCATCAAATTTAAAGTGCAGTTTCTGCGCCGAACCGTCAGCGTTAAAAACTTCCACGTGAAGTGTCGACCAGCGACTCCAGTCGCGGGGCAGGTGCTCCAGGCTGGTGCCCTCGTAACGCTGAGTGCCCAGCGGGACTTTCAGCACCGAGAGCCGGTTCGGATCCTCGGTGGTCAGCAGTTCCCCACGGTTCCAGCGGCTGGCCTGACCGATGGTTTCAAAGTTAGAGAGGATATGCGGGTGGCACCGAATGGTGGTGTAATCGAGCATGAACCGGGTGACCGGGATCAGCTCGACCAGCAGCCATAGAAGGGTGAGGGACAGAAGCCATCGTCGGCGGGCATGATTAACGCGGAGAAGCTGGGAAGAGCTGACCAGAAACAGCCCCAGGCCCAGACTATCTCGGCGCAGGTCGGTCCACGACAGAAAACGGTTCTCGGTGAAGGTTTGCAATAACTCTGTTAATACGGCAAGGGCAGCACTCAGCCCGATCCAGTAAATTATCCTGACTGGCCTGGTTATGGGGCGGGTGTCTGCCCACCGGCTAAGGCACCCGGATATCCAGTAACCAATGAGCAGAAACAGTGGGATGTGAGCGAGGTTAAGGAGTTCTGCGACGAAGCGCGGCGAAGATGCCGAATAGAAGCTAAAATCAATCACTAGCAGCGGTAATAAAACCAGTAGTAAAAGCCCCGCCAGTCGGTCACTGCGGGGCTGCTTCCAGAGGGTGCTCATGGATTGCTCGAAATCTGTTCCAGGAAAAAGGCCGGTAGGGATTTATATCAGTAGCCTGTTACTCAGCTGCTGGTTAAATTCGGCGCATGCGGATTACGGATTGGCTGCCAGCGCCTACGCGGCGGGCGACTTTACCACAGCCATTGATGAGTATCGTCAACTGGCCGAGACCGGAAATAAGCAGGCGCAGTATGATCTTGGGGTGATGCTGATTAATGGCGAAGGTCACCCGGTGGATTTGCCGGGAGCAGCACGCTGGTTCGAGGCGGCTGCCAGACAGGGACATGCCGGCGCGCAATATAATTTTGGCGTGTTTAATCTACGGGGCATTGGTATTGCTCAGGATGACGAGGCGGCGTTTCGGTGGTTTAGCGCGGCAGCCTCTTCGGACCAACCCTCGGCCTGTTACAACCTGGCGCTACTTTATGAGCAGGGTAAGGGCGTTGCGGTTTCTGCGGAGCAGGCCCGACATTGGTATCAGGTAGCGGCTGGAGCGGGCCACCGTGATGCCCAGTACAACCTGGGTCAGGTCTATTACGAAGGTATTGGCGGTCCCGCAGATCCCTCTCTGGCAGTGAAATGGTTCCGAGCGGCGGCATTGCAGGGCAGTGCGGAGGCGCAATATAACCTTGCCGGACTCTATTACATGGGTAAAGGGGTGGAGCAGAGTTTTGCGGAGGCGGCTGACTGGTACCGGCGGGCGGCTGAGCAGGGAGATCCGTTGGCACAGTTCAATCTGGGGCGGATGTATCGATTTGGGGAGGGGGTCCCCGAGGACATGGCCCTTGCTGCGCGCTGGTATGAGCAGTCTGCCCGGCAGGGCGATGCTTATGCGCTTAATAATCTCGCCTACATGAACTTTAATGGTCTTGGTGTCGACGAAGACCGGGTATTGGCCACGGCGCTGTTTACCCTGGCGAATGAGCGCGGTAATCCCAATGCCGGCATGGCGCTGGAGTTGTTAAAACCACAGCTGGGCGTGGATGAGCAGCGCCGCGCTGAGCAGATTGCCTCGACCTGGCTAAACGGGGAAAGCTAGCCCGGGAATCGCGCCATTATCTCGGAAGCGGGGGCGATGGTCGGGCTTAGGGCATGAGTAACAATTTGCCTGCGGTTTCCCGGCTTTCCAGCAACTGGTGCGCGGTGGCAGTTTCTGCCAGCGGTAACTGGCGATCAATGCGAATTGAAATCTCGCCATTGGTCAACCAGCTAAAAAGGTCGGCGCACCGCTGTTCGAGCTCTTCCCGTGCAGCGATGTAATCAAACAGGATTGGCCGGGTCAGAAACAGGGACCCTTTTTGCATGAGCAGTGCGGGGTTGATGGGTTCCGGTGCGCCTGAGGCATTGCCGAACAGCACCATGGTGCCGCGGGGTCGCAGGGCACCCAGTCCCGGTTCGAAGGTGGTTTTACCCACGGAATCGTAAATAACATCGACCCCGTGGTTATCGGTGAGCCGCCGGGTTTCTGCAACAAAATCGACCTGGTTGTAGAAAATGATCTCGTCTGCACCCGCCTGGCGGGCAATGTCGGCCTTGGCTTCAGTGGAGACTGTGCCGATGACCCT
>JAYNPV010000069.1:0-12127 GCA_038113925.1 Gammaproteobacteria bacterium
ATTCCCGACCACCATCATCGTCGAGTCCTCCGACTTGGACGTTCCACCGCAGGGTCTTCTTGGCGTTCGACTTGTACTCGACGCGTTCGGTGGCGGTGTTCCACCGCTGATCGACCCGGACATCGGCGGGAAGGTTCAGCGGGTGACCGTTGACGTCGAAACTCATCCCCGGCTGGTCGGACAGTTGAAGGATGCGCGGCGAGGAGGGTGCCGACGAGACGAAGAGGGAACCGTCAGAGCCACCAACCCCGAAGACCGAACCGCTGTTACTGGCGAGTTTGTCGAGGAGGACGTATTGAGCCTCTCCGTTGGAGATGGCGAACACTTCCAGCGACTGCTCACTGGCCAGGTTGCCTGTGAGGATCTTGACGCCGAAGCGAACACCGGGTGCGACAGTGATGACGGGTTGACTCACAACATCTTGTGTCGGAGGGTTGAGAGACCCGGTTGCTCGCCACAGGGACCGATCAAGCGGTTGACCCGCTTCGTCGATGAGACTCAACCCGATTTCCGATGCGTTTTCCTTCTTCAGTGACGACAGGGTGACCAACGTTCCTTGATCAGGGCCGAGGCACACCGGACACGTTTGCTCGGTGAGAAGGTCCGCGACCGAGACAAGACCGATCGTCGCTTGTGTGTCGCTGCTCCACTCGATACCCGGAGCGGTCGGGTTGAAGGTGGAGGGCACGCCTTCGCTCCAGTTTGCGATCATATCTTGCGTCGCGGGGGGCAAATTTCCCAGACGCAACTGGCGGACGGTACGCCCTACCACCGGCACCACCATCGGATAACAGTAGGTGACCCTGAGTTTAAGCAGGTTGGCATCCTGAATATTCAGGCCAGACAGGGTGCCGACCACCGGGTCACGGTACATGAGGTTATCGTTGGGAATCACGCCGGTGTTATCGGGAATAGCAAAGTCATCGAAGGCCGCGTCCGATGGATTAAGCCGTTCAACACAGACAAAACCGTTGTCGATATCGTCAAGCACCTGCTGACGGCCATCAAATACTTCATTGACGTTATCGTTATTGGTGAACAACGGTGCCAGCCCCCGGGCTATCGCCAGGTCGACCGGTCCACGAGTCGCGCTATTAAGGGCCCCTGCACGGGTAGCAATAAAGGTGGCGTGATTAAGGGTGATCTTGGCGTTGTATATCAGCGCAAACTGGAAGGCACCGAGTACCAGCAGCAGCATGACGGGCACCACGATCATAAATTCCACAGCGGCCTGGCCGCGGGGCGTGAAGGGAACCCGCCGCCGGCGTTCAGTCACTGACCTGCTCATCGTTGGCAGTGGCCTGTCCGGCCATCGCTGGCGGCCGGGTCAGCAATGCGTCGATTCCCTGCTCGAAGTAACCAGCACGTTCCTGCAACGGGCTGGTGGCAGGTAACCGGGTACGCAGTTGTTGGAAATGGCGCTGTGCCAGCATAATCTGAACCACCCCCAGGTTATGCCAGGCTTTATCGAGACCGCTTTGGCGCACCAGGGCTTTCTGATAGGCATCTGCGGCCCGATCTAACTGGTTCTGCCGCATGTAAAGATTACCCAGACGAAACCAGGCCATGCCATCATTGGGTACCCGGCGTGTCACCTCCAGAAGGTCTTTTTCAGCCAGCGAATACTGGCCATCGAAATAGGCCTTAACGCCACGCTCCAACTGTTGTTCGGGACTGAAAGCGGGGCGCGGATTTGGGGTCGGCGTACAAGCTGCCAGCAGCAGCCCAGCCGAGAGCAGCCCCGTGGATAATCGTCTGCTCAGCCTGCGCCGCACGGCCGCCATACCAATTGGGTTCCCACGGAAATACCCAGTGTCTCAACCGCTCCGCTCGCCAGTTCCACGACAGAATGAGCCCCCAATGCGGCGGAGAACCTGCCCGGCGGCAAGTCGGTGACGACTTTCACCACCGCCTGACGGCGATTGAGGTAGACGAGGTCAAGGGAGTACTGCATAAAAAAACTGTGTACGGAATTGCACGGTGTAATCCACAAGGCCTCAGACTCGCTCAGGGCGGGTCGTGCCAGCAGGCCGCGCATTCTTTCCCACACAGATTCGGTGCGCGACACCTGGTTTATCAAGGACTCACCGTTATCGTTCTCAATCCGACCACGGATCAAAACATCCCTTCCGCCATGAATTTCATCACGATGGGAAAGCCCAACACTACGAAGGTCACCGGAAAAATAAACACGATCAACGGAAAGACCAGCTTTACCGGGGCCTCCATGGCGGTCTTTTCCGCTCGGGAGAAGCGCTCGTTTCGACGCTGTTCTGACTGCACCCGCAGCACCTTGGCCAGGCTGGAACCCATGCGCTCAGCCTGAATCATGGCACTGACAAAACTGGTGACTTCATTAATATCGAGCCGATCAGACATGCGCCGCAGGGCATCGCTGCGCGGCACGCCCGAACGCAAATCACGCAGCACGATGGCAAATTCGTTACGCAAGGGGCCGGTGGGGCCTTTATCCATGGCCCGACCCAGCGCACCGGTCAGGTTAAGCCCCGCCTCCACTGCCATGGTGATGAAATCGAGAAAGGCAGGCATGGCCATCACCACGTCTTTCTCCCGCCGTTTACGAGTATCGTTTAGCCATAGCAGGGGCAACATGAAGCCAATCAGGGGCGCAAATAGGTAGAGCACTGGCGCGTTCCACTGCATGGCGGTAATCAGAAACCAGAAAAAAGCCAGCGATAGCAGCGCCGACACGATTCGTAAACCGACAAATTGCTCGGCATTGAGCACATAACCCACCCCGGTACGCTGGAGCTGTTTATCGGTGCGTTCCAGATAGTCATTGGATAAATTGGTGCACAGGTAATAGGCGAATATACGTACCAGGGGCCAAACCAGTTTGAGTCGACCACTAATCGGGTCCATGTAGGAGCGATCATCCTCGGGTACCCGGGCGTTCAGCAGGATGATGGCTATCAGTGCACAGAATACCCAGAGACCGGTTGAGAGTGCAGCGATGGCATGCAGCAGTTCAGTAATAATCGACATGATGACCCACGCTTATATATCGACAGAAGTAATGCGATTAATGAACACGAAACCGATCGCTTCCCAGATCACAATAAAGGCAACGGTGAAATAACCGGGCACGGTAGTAAACATTTTGCCCATGGCTTCGGGCTCGATAAACATCAGGATCGCGCCCAACAATATCGGCAGCAGGGCCATGACGATACCCTGCATTCGGCCCTGGGCCGTGAGGCTGTTTACCTTATCTTCCATCGCCAGTTTGCGGCGCAGGGTATCGGCCAGGGTATCGAGCACTTCCGCCAGATTGCCCCCCACCTCGCGGGAAATAAGCAGGGCGGTGATGACCATGCTGAAGTCGCTATCCTTGATGCGCGCTTCCATGTGCTGCAGGGCATCTTCCATGTCAACGCCGATCCGTTGCTCACGAATCAGCAGCTCGAACTCCTGACTCATGGGAGCCGGCTGCTCTTTAACCAGACCTTCCAGCGCCATGTTGAGGCTGGCACCGGCCTGCATTGAACCCGACAGCATGGCCAGCCCGTCCGGCAGCTGGATCATGAACCGCTGCAGACGCATGCGCCGCAGCCGCCGATAGGCCCACTGCGGCAGCAGCCAGACAATGACAGACGCCCCGGCCCCCATCAGCAAGCTGCCGGTAACCAGCCATACCAGTGGAAACGAGAGCACCAGCGCGAGCATGTTGATGTAAAAAATCTTGCCGGGGTCAATAAAGACAAACATGTCAGAGAGGTTATCCGAGGCCGATTCGGTGAAGGTGGCGCGGTAATTGGCCATCGCCTCGCTGCTGGAGTTAAGTACGCGCCAACCCAATAATCCGGCAGCCAGACCCCAGAGTATTGCACTAATAATCAGTACCAACTCACTCATGGCAGCGGCCTAATCAAAAATTGACATGTCGACATTAATCCCTCGCTGGCGCAGGTCTTCGTAAAATTCCGGGACCCGCCCGGTGGCGACAAAGCGCCCCTGGACCTTACCGTCGCCGTCAAAACCTTCTTGCTGGTATTTGAATATTTCCTGCATCTGGATGATGTCACCCTCCATCCCGGTGAGCTCACTGATCGCCGTGACCCGGCGACTACCGTCAGAAAACCGGGTCTGCTGTACGACCAGATGAACCGCAGAGGATATCTGGTCGCGAATTGCTCTGACGGGTAGGTCCATCCCGGACATCATTACCATGACTTCAAGTCGCGACAACAGATCACGCGGGGTGTTGGCATGAGCCGTGGTCAGCGAACCGTCGTGGCCGGTATTCATCGCCTGCAACATGTCCAGGGCTTCGCCGCCGCGACACTCGCCCACCACGATTCGGTCGGGGCGCATGCGCAGGCAGTTTTTAACCAGATCACGAATCGGGATACCTCCCTTGCCTTCCAGATTGGGGGGTCGGGCTTCCAGCGAGACCAGGTGGGGTTGTACCAGCTTAAGCTCGGCCGCATCTTCCACGGTAACGATGCGCTCAGAAGGGGGAATAAAGTTAGACAGCACATTCAGCAGGGTGGTTTTACCACTGCCGGTACCGCCGGAGATAACCACGTTTTTTGCCCTGACTACCGCAGTCTCCAGAAAGGTCAACATCCGCGGATCGAGCGCCCCAAAATTAACCAGATCCTGGGCAGTAAGTTTTTCCTTGGCAAATTTTCGAATGGTAATGCAGGGGCCCTTGAGTGCCAGCGGTGGAATGATCGCGTTGACGCGAGAACCGTCCTTGAGACGGGCATCCACCATGGGCGAGCTTTCATCGATGCGCCTGCCCAGAGGTGAGACGATACGCTCAATCGCCGACATCACCGCGTCGTCACTACTGAATGTGACGTCACTTTTGGTCAACTTGCCGCCCTGCTCCACGTAAATATCGTCGTAACGATTAACCATGATTTCGGTGACCGCATCATTGGCTAGCAGATCTTCCAACGGCCCCAGGCCCACGGCTTCGTCCAGCACCTCCTTGGCTAGCCTTTCACGGTCAACCGTGCCGGGCAGGACATTCTCTTTTAAGGTAATAATCTCGGCGATCAGGCCACGGATGGATTCGCGTAATTCCTCTTCATCCATTGAGCCGACGTCAGTGCGGCGCAGATCCATCAGGTTGAGCAGTTCATCGTGGACTTCATTGCGCCAGCGAAAGCGCTCTTCCCTGAACACCGTGGTATCGGTGGGGATGTTGTGTTTGCGCACACCGATTTGGGTACGCATCTCTTCGTCTTCATCGAAGCTGCTATCGATAACTGGCACAGCGGGCGCGGGTGCCACCGGAGCGCTCTCTCCGCTGGATGAAGCAACGGGTTGAGCAGCGGGCTGAGCCACCGCCTGCTGGGCTTTGGCGGCCTGTTCAGTAAGGATATTCAATCGATAACTGGCAATTGCCACTTCATCGGTAGGTTCCAGCGGGCCATAACGTCTGGCGGTCATACCGTTGATCTGTATGCCTGACCCCGCGCCGGTATCTTCAATATAGATGCCGTCGTGCTGTTTTAGCAGCTTGGCATGCTGGCCACCCACTGACCAGCCCTTAAGCTGAATTTCACAACCGCGGGCTTTGCCCAGCACTACCTCGCGAGAGTTAATCTCGTGGTGGCCAATCGCCTTGCCTTTATCAGTTTTTACGACAACTTCAAACATATGCTCTTCTCAGTCGAATAATCGCTCTAATCGATGATGGGGTCGCTACCGACGTTACCGCGAAAGGTATCGATCATCTGCTGCTCTCGCGCGGACTCTTCCTTATTGATAGCCGAGTTTGCGTCCACCACATTCGGGGTGACAAAAATCACCAGCTCGCTTTTGTTATTGCGAAAATTATTGGAACGGAACAACGGCCCCAACACCGGCAGGTCACCCAGCCAGGAAAGACTGGAAACATCCTTGCCGAGCTCCTGATTAATCAGGCCTGACAACACCAGGGTTTCATCGTCGCGCATACTGATATCGGTGACCGTCTTACGGCTGCGAAATCCGGGAATACCACTCACCGCCAGCGACGGATCCACGGTACTGACTTCGGTCTCCACGTTGCCGGTAATGTTGCCCTGATCATCGGCGAAGGGTTTAATTAACAGCGAAATACCGAACTTCTTGAACTCCACGTTTGATTGTCCGGTGGTGTTGGTCGACGGCAGCGGCACTTCTCCCCCTGAAAGGAATTCGGCCTCTCCACCACTACGGGCCGAGAGACGGGGTTCGGCCAAAATAAGCGCGTCACCACGATTCACGGCAAAATTAATCAGCGAAATAATCTCGGTAGAGATACCAAAGTAACCGATGCTATTGAGCGCGTCGGTGGCACTGTCGACAACCACACCATTGCTGCCACTGGCATTACGCAACACGCTGGCCTCACCGCCACCGCGACTACTGCCAAAGTGGTGCTCATTCGCATAGCCAATGGAGGGACCGTTGATTGGGTTGGACCAGTCGATACCCAGGTTTTTTAGTCGGTTGGTATTAAATTCGGTGATCTTCACATTCATGTAGATCATTTTCTCAATATCAACTTTTGGTGGCCGGGTGATGTTGAGAATTCCGGGATAAGCGCCGGCAATCGCTTCAACCACTTTTTCGTAGTCGGGGTGCAACTCCCCTTCGAGTACGGTGTGGCCGCCCAGCTCCCGCACACTCAGGTTGGGTATATGCTCGATCAAATTACGAATTTCAGCGGTTTCGCGGGAGCTGTTGGTTTCCCGAATCCTGACCTGAATATCCTCTTCTTTACCGTCGGTTTTCCAGATATGCAGGTTAGTGTCGCCGCTGGCTTCCGGCAGGATGATCAGCTGACCACTCTGAGTGATAGAGGTACTCAGCAAGGCTCCATTACCCACCGCCACCCGGTCGATATTACCGATATAGACAATTTTGGCCTGACCCATATAGAGGTCCAGGTATTTGGGTGCGGCCTGCACGCTGACAGCGAGTAACAAGCCAGCGCACAGCCATAGCAGGTTGATCACTACGCTGGGCCGCCAGAGCATGGAATTGTTCATCTTGTTGTCTCCGCTCATCATTGGATAGTCATTGCGTCTTTTCATGGTGGCCCCCGTTACTTCAACACGGGCATGGTGGACAATTCAGCCACGCCATTTTTGCTGTTACCTCCGGCGAGGAAGTCCACTGCGGTGATTTCCCCTCCTGCGTCCTCTCGGGTACGCATCACCACATTGCCGTTGGCATCAATTTCAATATCCGCGGCGGTCAGTGGTTTGCCATCCTTGTCACGGACGATACCGTCCTCGCCCACCTGAATATCATCGGCACTCAGGGGCTCGCCGTCTGCGCCCAGCAGCGGCTCGGGTCCTGCGGGTAGACCGGAGGTCAACTCCTCACCCACCATGGAGATGGTGCCGTCTTCATTAAAGACCACGTCATCCTTGGTTAGCGGCTGGCCGTCTGGCCCCAGGATCGGATTACCGTCCTTGTCGAGCAAAACACCGTCCGCACCAATGGTGACATCATCCGCCGATAGCGGCTGACCGTCGGCACCGGTCAGGGTGGGCCCTTTCACGCTGATCGATCCGTCAGCATTGAACACCACGTCGTCTTTGGTCAAAGGCTCACCATCAGCTCCAAGGATCGGATTGCCGTCCTTGTCCCGCAGGATTCCATCCGCACCAATAGTGATGTCTTCCGCGCTCAGGGCTGCTCCCTGATCGCCAGAAGTGAGGGGCTTGCCTCGGGTGGAAATGGAACCGTCGGGATTGATCACCACATCGTCTTCGGTCAGCGGTTGTCCATCCGGCCCCAGGATCGGATTACCGTCCTTGTCGCGGAGAATCCCATCCGCACCGATAGTGACATCATCCATGGTTAAGGGGCTGCCATCGGGTCCAGTGAGAGCCTCGCCCTTCATCGCCAGCGTACCGTCCGGATTAAACACCACATCATCTTTGGTCAGTGGTTTACCGTCTGGCCCCAGAATCGGGTTACCGTATTTATCGGTAACGGTGCCGTCGGCGTTAATGATAATGTCGTCTCGGGTTAACGGCCGGTTACGTAATTCAGCGGCTTGCTGGGCAGCTTTTTCAGCCATCTCCCTGGCATAAGCAAACAGATCGCTGGGCAGCACCTTGTCAAAATCCGCCAGACTACGGTCTTTACGGTTTCTGAGCATCGCCACCAACTCGCCCTGCTCTTCGGCAGTGGAGAGCAAGGCCCCCTCTTTGGGCGTCACATCCACTGTCACGGTGGAATAACCGTCGCCTCGACGTTGCCGGGCCAGACGGCCGTACTTTTCGCGGAATTCTCCATGGGCTTCCGTGCCGGTTGCCATCACCAGTAAATCCTGCATCACCGGCATTAGAACATCCTCGGTAACTCCCTCTGCGATGGTCGCGGCGGGCAGATCATCCTGATCCAGTCGCAAGTAAAGATCGATACGATCGCCAGGGCGCAACATGCCATCAAAGGAGTTAATCTCATCGATCTGGATGGTAATGCCGCGATGCCCGGCGGTAATAGTGTCAGAAAACTGGTTCGCACCACTGCTTTCGACAAATCGGCGCAACAGTGGTCGGCCCCGTCCCAATGGCTGCACCAGCAAGCGTCCTCGGACAGTCTCAAACTCGGCACCGGTCACCACGTCATCATGGGCCAGATCAATATCGATCGGGCGCTGGGTAAGGTTGTTGGCCCCCAGCACGGCACCCCTGGGTAGATCGGTACGGGGAACCAGCACCGTCACCTGGGCAATTTGCTGTCCCTGCCTTTTCTCCAGCGCACTGGCCTTCAACTGCAGATAAAAGTAGGAGGCTCCGGCAGCAATCAACGCAAAAACAATGGCGCCGATGATGGGCATAAGGGTGCTTTTTTGTTCACTCATGGTATGTCCCGGTTGGTTTTATTGTCTTTTGTTAACTATATTAGATGCAGTTGAACAAAATGGTGATGTTCAGGTCAAACCTGCCCTCCGCTGGGGTATCAGGAGGGTAATTTTTTTAGGGAAAACTGAAGTCACCCGTATCGACATCTTCTGTTTCCAGAAAAATCTCACCATCTTGAATAATAACGTCATCCTCATTAAGTAATATCTCGTTCTCATCCTCGTCGACACCGACGACAAATCCGTTGCCAATAACAGCCAGGTTGCCGTCGGGGTTATCCACCAGCTGGCTCGCAGGAATTGCCAGTCCGTTCGAATCCAGCACCGGATTCCCGGTGCAATCCTGACTTGGCGGGGTGGTACTGGTATCGGTTACCGGCAGACGTACAAACCCCAGTGCATCAGTGCAAACATCATCCTCAGCCAGAGGCGTATCCAGATCATCACCGAATATCTCCGGCTCCCGCAGCTCGTAAATGTCGCCGTTGCTGTCGATGAAAACGGTATCCAGCGTCATCGGGTCGCCATCTTCATTAACCAGCGGAGAGGTGCCCTCCGGGGTGTCTTCGGGTTCGCTATCGCCAAAACTGGGTAACTCGCCTTCGAGAAGATCGTCGATACTGAAATCGGCATTGGTCTGCAAAAAACTCTCGATCGTGGTGCCGAGAAAATCATCGATGCTCTGTAACATCGAGCCAGCACTTTGAAGCTGATTCGGGTCTCCACCGGCATCAGCGAACATTTGCAATGCTTCCTCCATGGAAATGGCATCCGGCATTTCCGAAAGGGTGACCCCAAAGGAGTAACCCTCATAATTGTCACGCATCACCTGCTCTATCTGTTCCACGACATTATTCGATCCCGGACCATTGAGCGGCACGGTCAGGGCAAGTGCCGCCGTGGTCAGCACCACGGTGTACTCAATCATCGACTGGCCCAGCTGTCTGGATGAGAAACCTTTCAATTCAGACGCTCAAAACAGGGTGTTCTTGACGGTATTGGCAACGATATAGGTCCCCTCGCCAAAGGATTGCACGACTATGTTGACGGTCTCCCCACCGCGCTTGAAGGTCAGCACATGCCCACCTTTAAGCGGCTGATCAAAATCCGGCTGCCAGCCGCGGTGCAGATAATGATCTCTATAGTAAGCTGCGTTGCTGCGGATGGAAAACTCATTACGCACCAGAAAGGTGCGACCCCGTTTACCCGGATCATCGCTGGTTATGTCATTCACGACCACGCTGTCGCGCATCAGCGGAAAGGTTTTACTGCTTAGCACGCGGGTGCGCTTGCGAAAATCACTGACAGACAGGAAACCGCTGGCATGACCGTATTGAGGCTCTCGCACCTGTACGGTTAGCAGAAAATCGCCGTCGATGCGGCTGATAATCTGCCACTGGTTAAGGCGACCCTCCACAAACCCGGGGTGGCCATCGATCGGTTTAGCCCACTCTTTTCGATAGAACTCCAGCACCTCTTCAACCGAACTTTCAACGCTGAATTTTCGGGTGGTGATGGGCGCACCATTCATGCTGCTGGCGGCGGCAACGATTTCAACGGTGGCCTGGGGCGGGGCGGGCAACTCGGGCTCGCTAATGGCGTTAACAGGCAGCCCGGTCACTGCCAGAAAAACCAATAGGGCCGAGGCCAGCTGCCTAACCATAGTAACAAACACCTGGTTCGAGAATACGGGGGACTCGGGCGGGCAGATCATCGCCCTCAAACTGACAAACTCCGGTGGAATTGTCACAGGCGTGAGAGCCTACCGGATCCAACTCCTCGTCATCCAGGCTGAGTCGATCCGGGTGGACCGCATCAATATCGACATACCCCCACCAGAGCGAGCCGACATCTTTGCCGGTATCGGGGTCCTCACCAAAAGGGATAGCGACGGGCATATTGGGTGGACCGAGAGGCTGGAATATTGGCAGTATGTCGATCAGCGGGTCGCAGCCGCGTATCTCGGGTGCGATAACCCCGATCACGTCCTGCCCCACGCCGATAACCGGGTTATCAAGCAGGGAGGTTGCCACCAACCCTTTGGCCCGCGTCATGCTGTGATTGATTCCACCGGCATTCCAGCCGTCGGTCAACAAAGCGGCCCGCGCGGTCATCGCCAGGTTCTGCATCTGGGGTACCACCAGAGTGTTGCCGGTGGTATCCGGCAGGTCTACCAGAGGAATGGTCACACTGGTAGTAAAAAGACCTTCGTTATTAACCGGGTCAAAATTACCCGGCGCACCTATCAGGTCAGCAAAAGCACCAATCACCTGGCCGATAAAATCGACGACGGCGGCAATAACCGTGTAGAGGCCAATATAATCCGGCGTGTCGTCCTCGCCAGCCAGGCTGGAGGTACTAGTCGCGACCGAGGCGGCGGTTAACATCGGGGCCTGCAGGTGATCGCCGGTATGGTCATGCCATAGAGGGTTGATCTGGGCCGCAATCCAGCCGTTCTTATCGCTATCGTCCAGAGGCAGGCGGGTGTCGGAGAGAAATCGCTGGCGCGCTTCCCGTTTGGTATCGGTAAAAGACTTGACCGGCTGCGAGCGAGTGAAATCATCGGGCTGTTGGCCGCCATCGGCATACCAGGAGGCGTATTCCCAGGCTTCGTAACGAGCCATTTGAATGCTGCTATGGCGAATATCAATGATTTTTCCCAGCCAGGGGATCAACAGAAACAGCGGGATCAGGAAAAATGCCGCCGCCAGGGTGAATTCGGTCATTGCCTGACCGGATTGACTCTGCCTTGCGCTGGTTCTGATCACGGCACCGGAATCCCAAGACTTTGGAGCAGGTTGGTGATATTGGGCACCGAATCCAGCGCCTGGTTACCCAGTGCCTCAATATCTGCCGTCCAGGCGACCTGCTGCTGCAGTAACAGCGCCAGGGTGCGTTCTGAATAGCTGGTGTCAACCAGCCGCGCCTGCCAGTAGGGGTTAAAAGCGCTACCGTATTCGGTGAGCCCATCTCGACGCTGAAAAAAGTTCAGGTCATTGGGGCGACTGAAATAAACCTCCGATTTGGCAATAACACCGGCATCGTTGTTATTCCCAAGCTGACTGTTTAACGCCAGCCGGCCGCTAGAGATTCCAGTATCGGCATCCTCGATATCCTGACGATCAGCCTTTAAACCGACAATAAAATTAGGTGCATAAAAGCTCCAGAAAGTGTTGTCCGGAGTGATCGAATCAACGTAGCCAAATCCGGCGAGACCCGAGTACTTGTTACTCGCCACACTGTTGGAAATGGCCATTGGCACGCCCGGCGGAAAGGGAGGTACCGAAAACCAGGGAACCTTGA
>JAYNPV010000070.1:0-344 GCA_038113925.1 Gammaproteobacteria bacterium
GTTAATGATGGTCGGCTTCTACACCATCATTGCCCGCGGCAATCTGGTCAAGAAAATCATCGGCCTTAATATCTTTCAAACTTCCGTATTTGTCATGTTTATCACTATGGGCAAGATGCCGGGCGGGGTAGCCCCGATTCTGCGCGACGACCCGACTACGCTTTACTCCAATCCGCTGCCCCACGTACTTATCCTTACCGCCATTGTGGTCGGCGTGGCCACTACCGCCCTGGGCCTGGCATTGGTGGTACGAATCAATGAAAGCTACGGCACCATTGAAGAGGACGAAATACATGACCGGGACGCGCTCGGCCAATGATTACTCAACTGCCCGCCCTGCAGAT
>JAYNPV010000070.1:354-12105 GCA_038113925.1 Gammaproteobacteria bacterium
AGGAAGAATTGGGGGCAGCAGCAAAGGACGGGCAGGAGGAGGAGGAGGCGACAGAATGCCCCCCTGTGCGTACTGCTGCGTGCAACCCGGCTGGTGTGGCTGCTCACCTTCGCGGCCACCCTGGCAAGCTTTGCGATAGCCGCCGAACTTTACAGTCAGGTAATTACAAACGGCCCGATCAGCTACGCCATGGGCGGTTGGAAGCCGCCGGTAGGGATCGAGTATCGAATTGACCAGTTTAATGGCCTGATGCTGCTGCTGATAACCGCTGTTGCTGCAGTGGTACTGCCGTTTGCCCGCACCAGTGTCGACCGTGAAGTTGATCAGCAGCGCCATGCCCTGTTCTGGTCCTCCTGGCTGCTCTGCTTTACCGGTCTGCTGGGGATCGTCATCACCGGTGACGCCTTTAACGTGTTTGTGTTTCTGGAAGTCTCGTCACTGTCGACCTACGCACTGATCGCCTGTTCCCGTGATCGCCGTGGCCTCACCAGCGCCTTCCAGTACCTGATCATGGGCACCATTGGTGCCACCTTTATTCTGATTGGTATTGGTCTGCTCTACGTACTCACCGGCACCCTCAATATGGCCGACCTGGCGGCGCGGCTGCCCGAAGTGAGTCGGGCAAAAACCCTGGAAACCGCCTTCGTCTTTATTGTGGTCGGTTGTAGTCTGAAACTGGCGTTGTTTCCGTTGCATCTGTGGATGCCCAACGCCTATGCCTTTGCGCCTTCAGCGGTCACAGCGTTTATTGCCGCCACCGCCACCAAAGTGGCTATTTACGTGATGCTGCGCTTTTTCTTTACCATTTTCGGTGCCGATTTTTCCTACCAGGTCATGCCCCTGGGTGAAGTGCTGATGGTGCTGGCGATCATCGCCATGTTCAGCGGTTCGCTGGTGGCTATTTTTGAGCAAAACGTCAAACGTATGCTCGCCTACTCCAGTGTCGCTCAGATTGGCTACATCATGCTCGGCGTCAGCCTGGCCACTACCACCGGTGTCGCTGCTGGTCTGCTGCATATTCTTAACCACGCAATCATCAAAGCTGCTCTGTTTATGGCACTGGGCGCAGTGGTTTACCGACTCGGTTCCTGCCGGCTCGAACAGATGGCCGGCCTCGGTAAGCAGATGCCCTGGACCATGGCTGCCTTTGTCGCTGGCGGACTGAGTCTGATCGGGGTGCCACTGACCACCGGATTTATCAGCAAGTGGTACCTGGTGACCGCTGCTTTCGATGCCGGCATGCCGTTGATTCCCGTGGCCATTCTCGGTGCTTCCCTGCTGGCGGTGATCTACATCTGGAAAGTGGTCGAGGCGGCCTATCTACGACCGCGCCCGCAAAACAGCGCCGCCGTCAGTGAAGCCCCGGTCTCGCTGCTACTGCCACTATGGTTAATGGTGGCGGCTAATTTCTATTTTGGTATTCAGGGCAACCTGCTCTGGGAACGCGCCCTGGCCGCAACTCAGCAACTGATGGGCGGCAGCTAACCATGGGCCTGCTCGACAATCCGATTTTTCTGGCCATGGTCATACCCCTGGTGGGGGGTGGACTGATTCTGCTCACCGGCAGGCAACCCAATATTCGCGAGGCGGTCACGCTAACCACCTCAGCCGCCCTGTTCTGGAACGTTGTTGGCATTTATGAGGCCTGGCAAAGCGGCAAGGTACTGCAATTGCGCCTGCTGGAAACCGTGACCGGTATTCCTATCGCCTTTAAGGTGGAACCACTGGGAATGCTGTTTGCCCTGGTGGCCGTCTTTCTCTGGATAGTGACCAGTCTCTATGCCATTGGCTACATGCGCGGCCACCATGAGAAAAACCAGACCCGTTTTTATTTCTTTTTCGCCGTGGCCATTGCCAGCGTAATGGGGCTGACATTCTCAGCCAATCTGCTGACACTGTTTATCTTTTACGAAGTGCTCACCCTGTCCACTTTTCCGCTGGTCACCCACGCCGGGTCTGACGCCGCTCGTAACGGAGGCCGTACCTACCTGGGTATTTTGCTGGGCACCTCGATCGCGTTTTTCCTGCTGGCGATACTGGCCACCTGGGCGCTGAGCGGCACCCTCGACTTTACCCCTGGCGGCATACTGCCCGAGGGTCTCCCCACCCCGCTGATTGCGTTGCTCTACGGGTTGTTCCTGTTTGGGGTGGGCAAAGCAGCACTGATGCCATTTCACCGCTGGCTGCCGGCGGCCATGGTGGCACCCACGCCGGTCTCGGCGCTGTTACACGCGGTTGCCGTGGTTAAGGCGGGCGTTTTTACCGTGCTTAAACTAACCGTCTATATATTTGGCATTGACTCCCTGCAACAGGGAGCGGCCAGCGAATGGATGCTCTACGTGGCGGCGGCGACCCTGCTGCTCGCCTCTCTGGTGGCCATGACCAAAGACAACCTTAAAGCGCGACTGGCCTACTCCACCGTCAGTCAGCTGGCCTATATTGTCCTTGGTGCGGCGCTGGCCCACCAGCTGGGCATCATCGGCGGGGCCATGCACATTGCCACCCATGCCTTCGGCAAAATCACCCTGTTTTTTGCCGCCGGAGCCATCATGGTGGCCAGCCATAAAACCGAGATCAGCCAGATGCGGGGGCTGGGACGGGCGATGCCTGTCACCTTTGGTGCCATGTTGATCGGATGTCTGAGCATCATTGGTTTGCCGCCGCTGGCCGGGGCCTGGAGCAAGTGGTATCTGGTGATGGCGACGGTGGAGACGGAGCAGTGGCTGATGCTGGCGACCCTGTTAATAAGCTCGCTGCTCAACATTGCTTACCTGCTACCGATACCGATAAGAGCCTTCTATTCAGCTTCTGCAGACGACGCCAGCGGTGAGCCGTCGGCGGTGCAGATCAAGGAAGCTCCCATGTTCTGCCTGCTGGCAATGATCATTAGCGCCAGCGGCTGCCTGCTGCTGTTTATCTATCCCCAGCCGCTTTACGAGCTGGTCAGCGCCCTGTTTCCAGGTTAACCACCCATGATCGATAAGCCCGATAAATCCAGCGATAAATCCGCTAACTCAGACCATCATCAGTCGGTGGAAGGGGAAAAACTCCACCTGTTCGACAAACCTGAAAATGTACAGCGCTTGCTGCGCGGGTTTTATTTTTGCTGCCTGTTACTGGTTCTCGCCGAATTTGTCATCCACCGCCACGTAGTGCACCCCTGGGAAGGGCTGTTTGCCTTTCATGCCGGCTACGGCTTCGTCGCCTGCGTGGTGCTGGTACTGATAGCTACCGAGATGCGCAAGCTACTGATGCGCGACGAAAATTATTACGAAGCCGACAGCCGTGCCAATAAGCCCGAATCTAAGCTAGCAAATGACGGCGGTGACAACGGAGGCAGTGACGATGTGGGCTGCTAACCTGCCGCCATTTGTGCCGCTTTTCGGTGCGGCGCTGATTATGGTACTGGCCCGCAGCCACGCCTTGCGCGCCGCCGTAGGAACCCTGGTACCGCTGCTTGGCGGCCTGCACCTGTGGCTGGATGTTGATCCGGGCCTGACCACCTATCGCACCCTGTTCGAATTTCAACTGATGCCGTTTCGCACCGACCGGCTCAGCCTGTTGTTTGGTTATCTTTTCCACCTCGCCGCCTTTATCGGCATGCTTTACGCGCTGCACCTGCGCGACCGGGTTCAGCAGGTCGCCGCCATGCTGTATGCCGGCTGCGCGTTGGGTGCGGTGTTTGCCGGTGATCTGCTGACCCTGTTTCTGTTCTGGGAGGGGCTGGCGTTAACCTCGGTATTTCTGGTCTGGGCCAGGGGCAGCAAAACCTCGTTCAAATCCGGGCAGCGCTATCTGATTTATCAGGTGCTCTCCGGCTTGCTGCTGCTGGCGGGTACGCTGCTCATTTATCGAGACAGCGGCTCGCTGGAATTCACCAAAATGAGTCTCGACGGTGCCGGCTCCTGGTTGATCCTGATTGCTTTCGGCATCAAGGCGGGCTTTCCCGGCCTGCACACCTGGCTCACTGACGCTTACCCGGAAAGCACCCCCACAGGGGCGGTGTTTCTCGCCTCTTTCACCACCAAGGTATCGGTTTATGCCCTGGCTCGCGGCTTCCCCGGCACGGAACTACTGATCTATATCGGTGCCACCATGGCCTGTTTCCCGATATTTTTTGCGGTCATTGAAAATGACCTGCGACGGGTCCTTGCCTACAGCATGATCAACCAGATCGGCTTTATGGTAGTGGGGATCGGTATCGGTACCGAACTGGCCCTGAATGGCACTGTGTCGCACGCCTTCGCCCACGTGCTCTACAAATCGCTGCTGTTCATGTCCATGGGGGCGGTGTTGCAGATGACCGGCAAGATTAACGGATCTGATCTGGGGCATCTCTATAAAACCATGCCCAAGACCACCTGGCTCTGTATTATCGGTGCGGCGTCGATTTCTGCCTTCCCCCTGTTCAGTGGTTTTGTCAGCAAATCGATGGTGATGTCAGCGTTACTGGAGGCCGGTCACGACTGGATCTGGCTGGCGATGCTGTTCGCCGCCGCCGGGGTATTTCACCACGCCGGCATCAAAATTCCCTACTTCGCCTTTTTCGCCCACGACTCCGGCATTCGCACCCAGGACCCACCCTGGAACATGTTGCTGGCAATGACCATTGCGGCGGTGCTCTGCGTATTCATTGGCGTCTATCCGGCAGCGCTCTACAGCCTGCTGCCCTACGATACCGGCTACTCGCCCTATGATGCGTCCCATGTATTGGCGCAGACCCAGTTGCTGTTTTTCTCTGCCGGGGCGTTTGTCTGGCTACAGTTGAAGGGGCTTTACCCGCCGGAGCTGCGCTCGGTTGTGCTCGATGTGGAGTGGTTCTACCGCAAACTGGCACCGGCATTTATTCGCAACGCCGCTACCTATATCGGCAGGCCGGCGCTGTTTGCCTGGCGCTATCTGATCAGCGGCCTGATCGATCTGATCAACGACCGACTGCATCGCTCCCACGGCATGGAAGGCATCCTCGCCAGAACCTGGCCCATCGGCAGCATGGTGCTCTGGGTCGCGCTATTGCTCGCGGCTTACCTGCTGCTGGGTTTTTACTGAGTTCAGGAGCCTGTCGTTGAGGATAGAATCGGCTACTTCCCATTAGACAGGGAAGCAGCCGATCTATCAGGCACCCGCTTTAAGCTGCTAGTTCGCCAGGAAATCCATCGCCAGTCGATTGAATTTATCGGCGTGCTCCCACTGCGCCCAGTGGCCACAGTGGCTGAACACGTGCAGGTCAGCATCGGGAATTCCCCAGACAAATTTCAAGCCGTGGTCGAGGGGCACGAAGCGGTCATCACGACCCCAGATCACCAGGGTTTTGGCCTGCACCTCGCCCAGTCTCGGGCTGAAATCGGTCAGGGCTTTGGCCGGATTGGCCATGCTTTTAACAAAATTTTCCAGGTGCTCCGGTTTGCGCATCATGTTTTCGTAGCGCTTCTGAATCAGCTCGTCGTCCATTTTTGACGGATCGTAAACGAACACCTGAATCATCTTTTTCAGCAGCTCCAGGGAGGGGTTCTGATAAAGCTGAAACAGGATCTTGATGCCTTCCATCGGCATCGGCGCAAATAGACTCTGACCACCCCCGCCGGCCCCCATTAATATCAGCTTGTCCAGACGCTCGGGAAATTCCAGTGCAAAACTCATGGAGGAGGCACCGCCCATGGAATTGCCAATCAGGTGCGCCTTGTCGATACCGAGCTCATCCAGCAACCCTTTAACCGCACGGGCGTTAAGCAGGTCGCGCGGCACCTCGGAGACCACGGCATCCGATTTGTTGAAACCGGGGCAATCGAGGAGGATGGTGCGATATTTTTCTGCAAAAGCATCCATATTGCGGGAAAAATTACTCCAGCCTGCTGCACCAGGGCCGCCGCCGTGGAGCATGACCACGGTTTCGCCGCTGCCCGCTTCGTTGTAGTGCAGTTTCATGCCATCCACCGTAGCGTACTGACTGGTTTCTGCTTCTGTATAAGCCATTTATTACCTCTCCTGTTTACTGGTTAATTAAAAAATCCGACGGTCCTGATTGCTACTTAAGCTGCCCGTCTACTGACAGCGCGGTTAACGATTACTCCAGCGACTAATCATTACTACCCACACCCGCCAGTTGCCCTGCCAGATCGGTGGCATCCTGCAGGTCACACATTTCCATGTACATGGTTTTGTTCAGCTGGGCACCGCCGGCGTTGAGCATTTCAAACAACAACTGGCGACTACCAACAGAGTCACAGGTCAGATCCCAGGCCAGCTTTTGCAGCGCAAAACGGTCGGTGGCACGGGGATCACCGCCAACGAAATGGCGGCTCATCAGTTCGCCAATTTGTGGATGGTCAAGCTCACCGGGATTGGGTGACATCAATATACCCGATCCACTGAGGGCCCTGATCTGCTGCAAAAAAGTGGGGTGGTATTCGACCACCGCGATTCGACCGGCGGTCACCTGCCGGGGATTTGGCAGCCACATGCCGCTGGCAGAGGGCACCGGGTCATGTTCTGCCCGGTATAACAGCGCCTGAATTGACTCCAGGTGAATCGCCATCTCTGCCAGGGTACTGATAATAGCGGGGTCCTGCCGCTTCCCCAGGTGATCAGCCAGGCCATTAGCCAGTCCCAGCAACATTTCAAGTTTGGTGCTGGCGCGGGCCAGAATGTGCCACAGCGGCCAGGCCAGAATGCCAAAGAATAGCTGCGCCAGGGCATCGATATCCACGGGCCGGTCCGGCGGATGCAGATGAAATATACGCTCATTGGGCACGAAGACATGATCAAACAGCATATAGGCATCCAGCTCATCCCACTGCGGTGCCAGTGGATGACCCTCGGTGGAGCGGGGTATCAGCGATTCTCGACAGATGGTATGTAAACCGTCACTGTTCATCGGCAGAGCAAAAAACAGCACCTCGTCAGGCTGAATACCCGGACGCGGTGAAGTTAATCCCAAAAATTCATCGGCAAAGGGGGCGATGGTGGCTATTGATTTGCCACCGTTGATAACAATGCCGTCGCTGCGGCGCTCGACTATTTTGAGGTAGCCGGGATCAGCCGCCGGATTGCTCCGATCACGGGGGGCATCTGCAAATGCGTGGGTCTGTAACAGGTCGTTGTCGCGCACCCGCATAAACCACCGTTCGATGTTCGCCAGCCATTCAGGATTTCCTGCCGCCAGCGGGTGGCGCATGTCGTAAAGACCGAGATTAATTGTCGCCTGATAGTCGGGGAGGCGACCCGCAACTCCACCAGAACGGCGCGCCCAGAAGTCAAGAGTCTGGCGCCGCGGCCGTATCGCCTCCAGCGAATCCAGGGGCCGGTAGCTGGCGCTTAGGGACTCTCCAGTTTGATCGGTAAAGGAGAGCTCTGAAGAAAACCGGGGGTCATTTCCCAGGTCATAAATAGCGGCCAGGGTCTTTGCAATTGGGCTTAGTTCCGGGTGACTGATAATTTCGGTCACCGCCTCCCCACCAAACCAGAGGCTACGACCATCGTTCAGCGCCGAGAGAAACTCCTCTCCTGTTCGCAACCCCATGACATTTCCTCAAGTGTCGCCGCGCTGCCGGGCAATCGATACCAGCAACGCTGAAGAGGCTGATCACCCAGCCCCTTCAGCGCGTCGTGACAAACTTCAGCGTTCGTAGATCTAGCGTACGCCCATTTTTCTCAAGCCAGCCGGCTTGTAATATTCAAGCGCCGGCGGCGCGTCGAAATCCGGAGGACCGTTGCCATCAGCAATACCGATGTTATGCCAGGCATTGATGCAGGCGTAACGGCCATTGACCAGGTCCATGTGAGAATCCGCCCACATGTAGGTGAATTTTTCGTCATAAAAATTAATGTTATAGAGTTCTGAAACCCGCCAGATATTGTCCTGCGCATCGTACATGTCACCATTAGTCGCCTGCCAGCTATCTTCATCAATATAGGCAAGACGATGGGGACTCAAATGACGAAACCCTGGCCGTAACCGGCCTTCAACCACCCAGACTCGATGCAATTCATAGCGTTTCAACTCAGGATTGACGTGGCCGGGCCGGGCAACATCGTCAAAGGTCAGGCCCGGCTGGGCCATTTTGTATGCGTTGTAGGGGACGTAATATTCAGCTTTAAAAGGTTTTTCGTACTCATACCACTCTTCCCCGCCGGTAATAAACCAGGCGAGTCGCTGATCGGCAGTCCGTAATCCATCCGAACCGGTGCCGGGGCTGTCATAAAACCCGAGCTCCGGTGCTTTGCGAACTCGCCGCTGACCCGGTACATAGAGATAGGCATCAAAATCGTTGTTGGAATAGGAGTTACAGCCGCCAAACATCTGTCCAGCGGTTCGCGGCGGACTGATATCTTCCTGACTGAAACAGATGATTGAGCCTCCGCCCTTCTCAAAAAACTTGTCGTCGGTACGCTCCTCATCAGTCTGATAGTGGGGGTGGTACCAGCGATCAATCTTCAGGTGGTCGGCGTAGCTGCCATCGGCAAACACGTTAATACCATAAGCATGGGCTGTGTAATGCTTACTGATATAGGCATAGGTGTGATTCCACATCACTTCGCCGCCGGTTTTTGGAATCGGGAAAGTAAGACCACGAACCCGGGATTCGCGCTTCAAACAGCGTTCGGCCAGGGTTGGCTTTTCGTGTCCACACCACTCTGCGGTAGCGGCGTTGGCGATACTGCCCTGGTAATACCAGTCAGGGTAGGAAGCACTGCGACGACTCGGGTAAACCGGCATTGCAAAGGTTTCCGGATAACGCTCAAACAGTGCGCGGGTACCTTCGGTCAGTTTGTCGGCGTACTGCTTATAGTTACTATAGGTAATGGTAAACAGCACTTCATCGTCGGCAAACGGATCGACGTACCACCCCCCCTTACTGTAACCGGCAGGCGGTTCGGTGATGCCCCCATCCCAGGCAGGGATAGTGCCCTCGCTATTGCCGGCACGCTCGGCCCCCATCGGGGTTAATGGTGTACCGGTGATTCCCAGCAGTGCGGCCTCCTCCTGACTGACCTTGGCACTTACTGCTACCGGTATAATCATGCTAATCGCCAGCAAGGCGCCGGCAGACTGGTTAATAATCCTCATTATTATTCCCTCCATTATTGCATCGCGACTGGCTTTCCCTGCAACGCCGTAATGCTCATCCCTCCAGAATCAAACTTGGTAATCCCTTACGGTAACGGGCATATTAACTAACTTTTCATCAAGTACAATGGCGTTGGCAGGATTAGTTTTTTCACGAAAGTGAGGCTAACACTGGCCACATAAGCGTATCGGATGACACCCACCCAGCCCCGTACCAGCCCCGTATTAGGTCCAGAGTATGTGTGACAGCCTGAAATATCTGACAAGCCTTCTGTTCATCGCCCTGGCCGCTGGGGGGATCAGCCTGGGAGGCAGCTGGGCCTGGACCGGCGTGATGGTGTTTGTCCTGCTGGCACTAGTTGACCACTTTCTGCCCATGGATTTGAGCTCGCGAAACATCCGCTACCCCTGGCTCGCCCGGTTGCTGCCCTATCTGCACTACCCTGCGCTGTTTGGTTTCTGGATGTTATTTGCGACGCAGCTGGCTAGCGGTGCTGTCAGCGGCTGGAACATTCTGGGAGGCATTTTATCTGTCGGCATTATTAATGGTCTGGTTGGCCTGGCCACCGCCCATGAATTAATGCATGGAAATAACCGGTTTGCCCGTACCGGCGCTGATCTGATCGGCACCTGTTACGGGGTACCGATTACTGACCTGGGCCATGTGCACGTCCACCATATTCATCTTGATACTCCGATGGACGGAGACACCCCGATTCGCGGCGAATCCATTTATCGATTCGCCATCCGCTCGGTCAGGGCCATCATCGCTGAAACCTTTCGCCTGGAATTTGAATACTTACGTAAAACCGGCAAATCGCCCTGGTCGCCGCTGGGCCGGTTATTTTGGGGGGTCGCTTTTGAACTGCTGTTTGCGGTTATTTTTGTCACCCTTGCCGGACCCATTGGCCTACCCGTATTAATAGTCACCTGGGTGGTTGGTTTTACGGTAATGGCCCACTATAACTACGCCCAACATTATGGGTTGGTCAGAGTGCCGGACCAACCTATTCAGGCCCGCCACGCCTGGAATCATCTCAAGCCACTGAGCCGACTACTGGGTTATGAAATTACTACCCATTCCGAGCACCACCTTGATCCCGACGTTACCTATACCCGGCTCACCCCGCTGCCGGATGCACCGCAAATGCCGAGTATTCTGATCTGTTTTATCACCAGCCTGATCCCGCCGCTGTGGGAACGGCTGATTGCCCGTCCACGGCTTCGTCACTGGGATGAGCACTTTGCCAGTGATCAGGAAAAGCAGCTGGCGGCTGAGGCCAATCTCCATGCTGGCTGGGTGTCGTGACCGAAAAGAAGACCAATGGCCCCACCACGCTGAATCGTAATGACGTGGAGCCGCTGCAACGGGAAACCGTGTTTCAGGGTTATTACCAGGTGGACCGCTACCAACTGCGGCATAAAAAATACGATGGTGGCTGGACCCGGCCGATTACCCGAGAAGTCCTTGAGCGTGGCCACGCAGCGGCGGTACTGCCTTATGATCCGGTGCTAGACCAAGTGGTGTTAATTGAGCAGTTTCGCGCCGGGGCCTATGCCCACGGCGGCGATCCCTGGCAGATAGAGATTATCGCCGGGATTATTGATGACGGCGAAAACGCCCCCCAGGTGGCCATTCGCGAAGCGCAGGAAGAAGCCGGATGCGAACTTCTGGGCGAACTGATTCCCGTCATGGAGTACTACATGAGCCCCGGCGCGGTGAGCGAGTTCATGCAAGTCTACTGCGCACGCTTTAATAATCAGGGGATCGGTGGCACCCATGGCCTGGACGCTGAAGACGAAGATATTCGCGTTCTGTTACTACCGCTGCAGCAGGCCTTGAAATTAATTAACAGCGGGAAAATTCGCAACAGCCCGGCCATTATTGCCCTGCAGTGGTTGCAACTCCACCACGCTAAAATTCGCAAACAGTTGCTCAGAAACGCTGTTTGATACCCGGTCGGTTTCTCTATTCTTGGCAAAGATCAACACTCTGTTATTAGACCTTGATGGCACGCTGGTCGATAGTGTTCCCGATCTGGCGGCCAGCGTGAATTTTGCCCTCGGCACCATCGATCACCCCAGCCGCGAACAAGCTGAAATTCGTCAATGGGTCGGCAACGGGGTAGACCGGTTACTGCATCGCGCTATCACCGCTAGTAGCGATGGTGTCGCGGATGCGCAACTCCATCAGCGAGCCGTTCAGGGGGTTGAATTTTGGTACCGTCACCACTACGCCGACCAAAGCCGACTCTATGAAGGCGTAACGGAGCTGTTGGCCGCACTTCAGCTGCGCGGCTTTAAAATGGCGTGCGTCACCAACAAACCCCACCCCTTCACCCTGCCACTGCTTACCAAGTTCGCGATTGATCATTATTTTCAAGCCGTCATCGGCGGTGACTCAACCGCTGCACGCAAACCGGATCCTCTGCCGTTACTGACCGCGCTTGATCAACTTGACTCCACCGCCAATGAAAGCGTGATGATCGGGGATTCGATCAACGACTTCCTGGCCGGCCAGCGCAGCGGCATGGCTACCATCATGGTCAGCTGGGGGTATAGCCAGGGAATCGATCTCGATAATCTCGGTGCCGATGGTCTGGTTCAGCAAATCGGTCAGCTACTGCCGCTGATCGATACACTCGGTGGTCCAGAATAGAGCCAGACTCGGATTATTCTCCGAC
>JAYNPV010000071.1:0-2333 GCA_038113925.1 Gammaproteobacteria bacterium
GGTAGCGGGGGTAGGATTCGAACCTACGACCTTCGGGTTATGAGCCCGACGAGCTACCGGACTGCTCCACCCCGCAGCCGTTGGAATGGGTGCGAATTCTACAAGCTAGCAATGCCTGACGCAACCAAGATCCGGTCGCAGGTTAGAAAAAAACCAGCAGTATCCCGCGCAGCTAAAGCCCGGCCAGGATGGCCTAGAAAACCTGGGTGCAGATCACCAGCAGCTTGCCCGGAAAAAGCCCCAGCGCAAGCACAAACAAGCCGTTAATCACCATTACGGCCCGTTCATCCATACTGGTCTGCAGCGGACTGGCGTCTTGTACTTCATCAAAAAATACCAGCTTGACGACACGCAGATAGTAATAGGCACCGATAAC
The DNA here is from genome assembly GCA_038113925.1 of Gammaproteobacteria bacterium. Lineage (GTDB taxonomy): Bacteria > Pseudomonadota > Gammaproteobacteria > Immundisolibacterales > Immundisolibacteraceae > QNFC01. The sequence goes on from JAYNPV010000071.1 coordinate 377, forward strand.
GGAAAACAGTACCGCGATAACCGCGAGCCAGCCGTAACCCTGGCCCATCACCGCCTCGATGACCGCCAGTTTGGCGAAGAAACCAACCGTCGGCGGCACCCCGGCCATGGAGAACATCACCAACAGCAGGATTAATCCAAACAGCGGGGAGCGCTGCGCGAGACCTTTAAAATCATCCAGCTGGTCGGCTTCAAAACCTTTGCGACTCATGATCATGATCATGCCAAATGCGGCCAAACCGGTCACCGCATAAGTAATCATATAGAAAAGCGCAGCGGAGTACCCTTCGGTTGAACCGGCCAATACTCCCAGCAACACAAATCCCATGTGCGAGATCGCCGAGTAGGCCAGCATTCGTTTGATATTGGTTTGCGCAATGGCGATGATGTTACCCACGGCAAGTGATACCACAACAAGCAATATCAGCATCGGTTGCCACTGATCAAGGAGGGGTTGCAGGGCGTCGGCAAACAGCCGAAATACCAGAGCAACTGCTGCCAGCTTACTGGCGGTGCCCAGGTAATTGGTGACCGCCGTAGGCGATCCCTGATAAATATCGGGCAACCACATATGGAAAGGGGCAGCGCCAAGTTTGAATGCGGCCCCGACCACCACGAACACCACGCCAAGGCCTAGCAGCATCTGGTATTGAGCGGCATCAAGTAGGACCGCGGTTATCTCCATCTTCAGCGGTGCCAGCTGCAAAGTGCCGGTAACCCCATAGAGAAGGGACATGCCATAAAGCAGCATTCCGGACGCCAGTGCACCCAGGATAAAGTACTTGATCGCGGCTTCACTTGAAGCCACGGAGCGACGATCAAAACCCACCAGGGCATATAGAGAAAGTGACAGGGTTTCGAGCCCGAGATAAAGCGAGAGCAGGGATCCTGCTGAGGCGATCACCATCATACCCAGCAGGCCAAACAGGCTGAGAGTAAAAAACTCGCCACTGAGCAGATCACGGGCCAGAAGGTAGCCGCGACCGTAGAGAAAAATAACGGCAACCGTCAGCATCATTGCCAGTTTGAGCACCATGCTCAGGCTATCGCTCTGATAGTGTCCGGCAAAGACGATCCCCGCCTCCTGAAAAGAGTAGACCGCAACCAGTGCAGTAATCGCCAAGGCGAGCATACTGACAATATAAGTACCCAAACGCTCTTTACCGGGGGCGAACAGGTCGACAAGCAACACCACACAGGCCATTGTCAACAGGGATATTTCCGGTAGAACAGGAATCAGTTCCTGGCTAGAGAATTCCATCACAACTTGCCTTTGCTGACGTGATTTAAGAGCGCTTCCACGGATGCATGCATGACTTCAAAAAGCGGATTGGGTAACACCCCGAGGGCAAGTACCGCCACGGCCAAGGTGCCTAACACCAGACGTTCACGGCCGTTGAGATCAGTCAGGGCGGCCACTGAGTCATTCGCCACCACGCCGAATATCACCCGCCGATACATCCATAGATTGTAGGCTGCGCCCAGCACCAGCGAAGAAGCCACCGCCAGCGCCACCCAAAAACTCTGATCAAAAGCCGCGAGTATGACCAGAAACTCGCCCACGAACCCCGAAGTCCCAGGCAGTCCGGAATTGGCCATCACGAAAAACATCATCAGGGCAGCGAACACGGGCATGGTGTTAACCACCCCGCCATAATCGCCGATCTGACGCGTATGCATTCGGTCATAAATAACCCCGACACAGAGAAACATGGCCGCCGAAATAAAACCGTGGGAGACCATCTGCACCATGCCCCCTTCAATACCCTGGGCACTAAACAGAAAAATCCCCAGGGTGACAAAACCCATATGGGAGATCGACGAATAGGCAATCAGTTTTTTCATGTCTTTCTGCACCAGCGCCACCGCGCCGACATAGATCACCGCCACCAGGGAGAGACCGATCATCAACCCGGCCCATTCCTGGGAGGCATCAGGCACGATGGGCAGGTTAAACC
>JAYNPV010000071.1:2358-11952 GCA_038113925.1 Gammaproteobacteria bacterium
AATAACCGAGCCGCCGGTGGGCGCCTCGACGTGGGCATCCGGTAACCAGGTGTGCACGGGCCACATAGGGATTTTCACCGCAAAAGCTGCCAGAAATGCGAAAAAGAGAATCGTCTGAATGCCGCCGCCAATCGCCAGCTGATGAAAATCCAGTAACGAAAAGGAACCTGCCTGCAGGTAGAGATAAATCAAGGCCACCAACAGCAGCACGGATCCCAGAAAGGTATAGAGAAAGAATTTAATGGTCGCGTATACCCGCGCCGGCCCGCCCCAGATACCGATAATCAGGAACATGGGAATCAGCATCGCTTCCCAGAACAGATAAAACAGCACGGCGTCCAACGCGGAAAAGACACCGATCATCATCCCTTCCATAATCAGCACTGCGCCCAGATACTGATTGACCCGACTGGCGATATTGCTCCAGCTGGATATCACCACCAGCACACCAATAAAACTGGTGAGCAATATCAGTGGCAGGGAGAGACCATCGATACCCAGGTGATAAGTCACCGAAAAACGCTCTATCCAGGGATGAATTTCCTGGAACTGCATGGCCGCGCTGGCCGGGTCAAAGTTCCGGTATAGCGGCAGGGTAATCAGCAGCGTCGCGACCGAAACCAGCAGGGACAACCAGCGGCTCAACCTCAGCCGGGCGTCGGTGCCCAGCAGTAGTACCCCCGCGCCACCAAGGATGGGCAGCCAAATAGCGAGACTTAATAATGGATAGGCATTCATGCTGAGAATCAGACCTTAATGAATCACGAACCAGAGCATGCTCATCAGCACCATCAGGCCGATCATCATGGCAAAAGCATAGTGGTAGAGATAACCGGTTTGAATATGCCGCAACACCGCAGAGAGGGCACCCACCGTCCGCGCAGACCCGTTAACCACGAGCCCATCAATAATGGTGACGTCACCTATCCGCCAGAGAAACTGACCAATGCCCCGCAAACCACCGGCAAACAGCCACTGATTGAAGCGATCAAGATAGTAATTGTTCAACAGCAACTGGTGGAGCGGTGAAAAGGCCGCGGCAATTTTTGCCGGCAATTCCGGCTTGCTCATGTAGAGCACCCAGGCGGATATCAGCCCCCCCAGCATTAGCCAGAACGGCGGCTGGGTAAACCCGTGCAGTGTAAACTGCACCGCGCCGTGCCAGTGACTCTGCAATTCTGCAAGAGTCTGGTGAGCAGGCAGTACAAAAATAGCGTCACCAAAATAGCCCCCAAACAGCATGGGCTCCATCGCCAACGCCCCAATAATGACAGACGGGATCGCCAGCGCCATCAACGGGCCGGTCACCACCAGCGGCGTTTCATGCAGATGACCGCGGGTCTCTTCATCCATGCGCTCTTTGCCATGGAATACCAGAAACAGCAACCTGAAACTGTATAACGAAGTCACGAACACCCCGGCAAGCACGGCAATATAGGCAAACCCCGCCCCGGGTAGCTGAGAGTGCTTCACCGCTTCGATAATGGCGTCTTTAGAGAAAAAACCGGCAAAGCCCGGGAAACCGACCAACGCCAGGGTGCCGATCAGACAGGTAACGTAAGTTATAGGCATGTATTTACGCAGGCCACCCATGCTGCGCATATCCTGCTGGTGATGCATGGCGATGATTACGGAACCGGCGGAGAGGAACAGCAGCGCCTTAAAAAATGCGTGGGTGGTGAGATGAAATATACCCGCCGCATAGGCGGAGGCACCCAACGCGACCGTCATATAGCCAAGCTGGGAGAGGGTCGAGTAGGCAATCACCCGCTTGATATCGTGCTGCACAATGCCCAGAAAACCCATAAATAGAGCCGTGACCGCGCCTATGGTCATCACCAGAGACAATGCCGTTTCCGACAATTCAAACAGGGGCGAGGTCCGCGCCAGCAGGAATATACCTGCGGTGACCATAGTTGCTGCGTGAATCAGCGCGGAGATAGGGGTTGGGCCTTCCATCGAATCCGGCAGCCAGACATGCAAAGGAAATTGCGCGGATTTGGCCATTGCACCAATAAACAGCAAGATGCAGGTGACGGTAATCGCTGACCAGGGCTTGCCATTAATCAGCTCAAAAGTGACGCCGCTGTGAGAGGCGGGGTCAGCAAATACATCGGCAAAATCAAGTGAGCCAAACAGATAAGCCACCGCAGCGATACCCAGCACCATCCCCATATCGCCGATGCGATTGACCAGAAACGCCTTCATATTGGCAAAAATTGCTGAATCACGGGTGTACCAGAACCCGATCAGCAGGTAAGAAACCAGGCCAACCCCTTCCCAACCAAAAAACAGCTGCACGAAGTTGTTCGCCATCACCAGCATGAGCATGGCAAAGGTAAACAGCGATATATAACTGAAAAACCGCTGATAGCCCGGGTCATCGCGCATGTAGCCGATGGTGTAGATGTGTACCATCAGCGACACCGATGTCACCACCACCATCATAGTGGCGCTCAGCTGATCGATCAAAAACCCAATCTGTAAAGTCAGACCGCCACTTTCCAGCCAGGTGTAGAGCGTTTCGTCATAAACCCGGGCATCTTCGCCCGCGGCCAGCAGTGACAGCAACAGCCGCACCGACAATACGCAGGAGATGGCCACCCCGGCAATGGTCACCGTATGAGCTCCCGCCCGGCCGATATAACGCCCACCCATGCCGGCGACTATGGCACCGACCAGGGGCGCAAAGGCAATGATCGAACAGATAGTTTTTAGATCACTCATGTTATTAGCCGTGAAGCTCGTTTATGTCCTGCACATTAATGGATCCGCGGTTGCGCATCAGCAGCACAATGATCGCCAGTCCAATGGCCGATTCTGCCGCCGCCACTGTGAGCACAAAAAAGACAAATAACTGGCCGTGCAGATTGCCGACAAAATAAGAGAAAGCGAGAAAGTTGGTGTTCACCGCTAACAGCATTAATTCAACACACATCAGCAGAATGATCACGTTCTTGCGGTTGATAAAAATCCCCAGCGCACTGACCGTGAACAAGATGGCACCGAGCACCAAAAAATCAGACAGCGTAACCATCAGGACTCGGCTCCGGTAGACGGGCTATCTGCTCCGTTGTCTGGAATCGGCGGCTGCGCGGGACTCCCGGTCTGGCCAGGTTCACGCAGGTCCACCACGCGAAGCCGATCCTGTTTGGTGGCCGCCAATTGCTCATTCACTGCAATGTAGCGGCTTTGTCGGCGACCGCGTAGAGTCATGGATATGGCAGCAATAATGCCCACCAGCAGAATCACGGAAGCAATCTCCACCGGATAGATATATTCAACAAACATTAAGCGGCCGATGGCTTCAACGTTACTGCCTACATAGGCCGCCTCCTCTGGCGCGGTCAGGGCGAGTTCTTTAATGTTCAGGATAGCCACCATTTCCGCAATCACCACCCCGGTAATTACCAATCCCAGCGGCATATGGCGGCCAAAACCTTCTCGCAACCGGCCCTGGTCGAGGTCCACCGACATGACCACAAACAGAAACAGCACCATCACCGCCCCCACGTAGACCAGCACCAGTACGATTGCCAGAAATTCCGCCTGCAACATCAACCAGAGACCGGCAGAGGTAAAAAAAGCGAGCACCAGAAACAGCGCAGCGCGCACCGAATGGCGCACGGTCACGACCATGCTGGCAGCGAATATCAATATGGTTGCGAACAGGTAAAACAGTATTTTTTCGGTCAACATAATCGCGGCTTCTGCAGTTTAATCGGCACGGCTATCGATAAGGCGCATCGAGCTCACGATCCGCGGCTATCTGCTGTTCGAGCGCGTCGCCGTGAGCGAGCAGCTTGGCTTTGTCGTAGAGCAATTCGCTGCGCTCTTCAGCGTGATACTGGATATGACGAGTGAGGACAATAGAATCTACCGGGAAGGCCTCCTCGAAATAGCCGCAGTAAATACATTTGGAGAGATCAACGTCATAACGGGTAGTGCGGCGCGTACCATCGTCGCGTTGCTCAGAATCAATGGTAATGGCCAATGCCGGGCAGACCGCCTCGCACAATTTGCAGGCGATGCAGCGCTCTTCGCCATTCGGGTAGCGGCGCAACGCATGCAATCCCCGGAAACGGTTCGACATGGGCGTCTGCTCTTCCGGAAACTGGACGGTGACACCCGGTCTAAAAAAATGTTTCAGTGTGAGCGCCAATCCGGCCAGCAGTTCGAGCAACAACAAACTGCGCAGGTATTTAACTGCTGCATTCATCTTCGGTGCTCCTCAGTTATCCATTGGTCCGACATCACCCGCCTGCCCATTAATCAAACCACCAGGGCAGTTCGGCAACAACGGCCGCGCCCACCAGTGCGAGCCAGACGATAGTAATCGGAATAAATACCTTCCAACCCAGGCGCATGATCTGATCATATCGATAGCGGGGAAAAGTGGCGCGAAACCAGAGAAAGGTAAAAGCCATGACAAATATTTTTGCCGCCAGCCAGACAATGCCCGGTACCCAGGCGAACAGCGCTTCCAGACCCGGGATGCCTTCAAAAGGAGACAGCCAACCACCCAGAAAAAGCAGCGCGGTCAGGGTACAGATCAATATCATGTTGGCATATTCAGCGAGAAAAAAGACCGCGAAGGTCATGCCCGAATATTCAACATGAAACCCGGCAACAATTTCGGATTCACCTTCGGCCACATCAAAAGGGGCACGATTGGTTTCCGCGACTCCGGAGATAAAATAGATCACAAATATGGGCAACAGGGGCACCACAAACCAGTGGATGGCACTGCCCTGCTGGGCCATCACAATCTCGGTCAGATTGATACTGCCGGCGGCGATCAACACCGAAATCAGTGCAAACCCCATGGCAATCTCATAGGAGATAATCTGTGCCGCCGAGCGCATCGCCCCTAAAAAAGCGTAACGGGAATTGGAGGCCCAGCCAGCAATAATGACGCCGTATACCCCCATGGAGGTAATCGCCAACACATAGAGAAGCCCCAGATTAATGTCGGCAATCACCCAGCCGGGTTGAAAGGGCACCACCGCCCAGGCAGCCATGGCCGGAGCAATGGTCAGCACCGGCCCCAGATAAAACAACAGCGGGTTAGCCTTAATCGGCACCACCACTTCCTTCATCAGTAATTTGACGCCATCGGCAAAGGGCTGCAACAGGCCGAAATAGCCCACCCGGTTAGGACCCACCCGCGCCTGCATACGGCCGATAACCCGCCGTTCCATATAGGTAAAATAGGCCACCGACAACATCAGCGGAACGATAATGGCGATAATCTGCGCAAATATCACTATCAGCGTCTGTAGCGCCACCGGCACCATTTGCCAGATATTTAACACGGTTTGAATAACAGCATCCATCACCATCAGGCCCTAGATAGACTCAGGGGACCCACCAGCGGGCCCAGGGGTTCACTGCCCACCACACCGCCGGGTATATAGACACATCCGTCGCCCACCCGGTCGTCAATCACGCAGGCCAGGGTCGCACCGTGATCTCCCTGGGTAACCTCACAACTATCGCCGGCAGCTAGCTGATGAGCCGCCGCCGTTGTTGAATTCATGTAGGCGGCCAGGCCGATAGCATCGGCCCGCGCTTGCAAGACTGACGCCCGCCGGGTGATGGCATCGACCGCATAAATAGGCGCATCACCGATGCGGGTTAACTGATCGTGTGGCGGGTTCAACTCCGGCGTTGTCGCGGAAACCTGCACCGGTGTTCCATCCTGGGCATTGGCAAAGGCAGTCGTCACCTGACTCAGGTCGACGTAGTCAATGCCATCCACTTCCAGGTGATCCGCAAGTACTCGCAACACTTTCCAGGCCGGTCGCGCTTCACCGCGGGGTTTTACATTCGCCTGAAAATGCTGGCGTAGCCCCAGCATATTGACCATGGTGCCGCTATGCTCGGTAAATGGCGCAACCGGTAACAGTACATCTGCGTATTCGCGCATCGTCTCTGATACAAAAGCATTAAGCACTACCACCGACTCCGCAGCAGCCAGTGCCTGCAGGGTCGCTGCGCTACTCCAACAGTCATATTCCGGTTCCAGTCCGAGCAACAGATAGCCGGACAAGGTGTTCTCTACCATCTGCCTGGCATTCAGCCCGGCGCGATTGATTGCGCTTTGTCCCGGACCACGATGAGGCACCGCACCTGCCTGCCATGCGCCGTGATTATTGGCGCCACTGGCCACCTCTAGCAGCTCACTGTCCACCTGCTCCGTGAGCATTCGGGATAGCTCCAGCAACTGCCCATAATTATCACTCGCGACCGCCTGATTGCCGATGACCACGCAGGGTGACGAGGACTCGCTGATCAAGGTTGCCGCCTGCTGATGCTGATCCGTGACCAGCGATGGCTGCCAACCGCCGATATCAACTCCCTCGGCTCCAGGCAGCGACTTGATTAATGCCGCCAGGTCGCGGCTCATTTTATCCGGCGAACCGACGAACGCCTGGTCCGGCTCAACCGTCAAATCATAGTGCTGAGGGTTTATTACCAGCAACTTAATGCCATGATCGCGGAGGGCATTGCGAACTCTCACCCAGAGCAGCGGCTGATCTTTACGCAGGTTACTACCGATGAGCACCACCAGATCGGCATTCTGCAACTGGTTTATAGCTCCAGACTGGCTGCGGGCACCTGCGCCCAGGGCGGCAGAAAAATCCCCCTGACGGAGGCGGTGATCGATATTGTCACTGCCCAGGCCACGGACCAGTTGCTGCAGCAGAAAATAATCTTCGTTGCTCTGATTCGGCCCCACCAGCGTCCCCAGTTGCTGGGCGCCTTTAGCCTCGATTACACCACGAATGCTCTGCGCAGCGGCCTGCAGCGCTTCGTCCCAACCGGCTTGCCGCCATTGACCATCTTCCTTGATCTCCGGGGTCAATAATCGATCATTGGCGGTCAGGCCGAGGTAGGAAAATCGATCGCGATCGGAGAGCCAAACCTCGTTAATCGCCTCGTTCTCGCGGGGCACCACCCGTTTCACCTCCCCGCGGATCGAGTGAACTTCCAGATTGCTGCCCAGGGAGTCATGAAAAGAAATCGAAGGAGATCGTTCAAGCTCCCAGTTTCTAGCGGTAAACCGAAATGGCTTTGAAGTCAGCGCACCCACCGGGCAGAGATCGATCATATTGCCGGAGACCTCTGACTCAATCGCCCTTTCTACATAGGTGCCGATACGCACCTGTTCGCCGCGTCCGGTTGCACCCATTTCCTGGATCCCGCCTACTTCTTCGCCAAAGCGAACACACCGGGTACAGTGGATACAGCGGGTCATTTCCGTGGCGATTACCGGTCCAAGGTTTTTGCTGGCAACCGTACGTTTGGCTTCGTGGTAATTTGAATTGGATTTGCCAAAACCGAGCGCTGTATCCTGCAGGTCGCACTCACCTCCCTCATCACATACCGGGCAGTCAAGCGGATGGTTAATCAGCAGAAACTCCATCACCGCCTGTTGTGCATCCAGCGCCCGTTCAGAGGCGGTATTGACCACCATTCCATCCATCACCGGTGTGGCGCAGGCAGGTACCGGTTTCGGCATTTTTTCGACATCGACCAGGCACATCCGGCAGTTGGCGGCAACCGGCAGCTTGTTGTGATAACAGAACCTAGGCACGCTGACGCCGGCGGCATCGGTCACCTCAATCAACATCTGACCTTTTTTTGCCTGCAGCGACTGGCCATTCACTTCTATCTGCAGGGTATCGTCACTCATGGCTCAACTATCCGAAATCAGGCTGCGGCCGAGGAGGCATCAGCGCCTACCAGACTGCGTTTATGTTCGATGTAATATTCAAATTCGTGGCGAAAATGGCGCAACATTCCCTGCACTGGCATGGCCGCTGCATCCCCCAGCGCACAGATGGTCTTACCGGCAATATTGCCGGCCACCCGGTCGAGAAGCTCGATATCTTCAGGTCGGCCATCACCTTCAATAATCCGGTCGAGCACCCGGTACAACCAACCGGTTCCCTCCCGACATGGGGTGCATTGCCCGCAGGACTCTGAAAAATAAAAGCGCGAAATCCGCCGTAACATATTCACCATGCAAACGGTGTCATCCATCACCACCACGGCACCGGAACCGAGCATGGAGCCCGCCTTGGCAATGGCATCGTAATCCATGGTCAGATCGTTCATGACTTCGGCCGGTAATATCGGGGTAGACGAACCACCCGGGATAACGGCTTTGAGTTCTCGACCTTTCCAGACACCCCCGGCGAGGGTCAGCAAGTCCTTAAAGGGTGTGCCCAGGGGAATTTCAAAATTGCCGGGATTTTCGATGTGTCCGGACACCGAAAAGATCTTCATGCCGCCTGAATTCTCGACCCCCATGGAGGAAAACCACTCGGCGCCCTTACGCAAAATAATGCCCACCGAAGCATAACTCTCGGTGTTGTTGATGGTGGTGGGACGGCCATAGAGGCCATATGCCGCCGGAAAGGGCGGTTTAAAGCGGGGCTCACCCTTATTGCCTTCCAGGGATTCAAGCAGCGCAGTTTCCTCACCGCAGATATATGCGCCCGCACCAATCACGTTGTAAAGATCGAAATCGATGCCTGAGTCCTGAATGTTTTTGCCCAGCAACCCCGCATCGTAAGCTTCCTGCAACGCCTGCTCACAACGCTTAAAGGGTTCGTCACCAAACTCGCCCCGCAGGTAGTTGTATCCGACCGTGGAGTCAGTGGTAAACCCCCCGATGGCCATGCCTTCAATCACTGCATGGGGATTAAAACGCAATATGTCCCGATCCTTGCAGGTGCCGGGTTCGCTCTCATCAGAGTTACACACCATATAGTTCTGCCCACCGGTGCCACGGGGCATGAAACTCCACTTAACGCCGGTGGGAAATCCGGCACCACCACGACCACGCAGCCCGGCTGCCTTGAGAGTCTCAAGCACATCATCGGCACTGATTTCGCCAGCGATAATTTTTTTCCAGGCGCTGTAACCACCATGCTTCAGGTAGTTATCGAGCGTCCAGGATTGATCCTCGCCAAGATTAAAATAACAAACCTGGTTTTGCTCCATCACTCCAGACTCTCGATGATTTGGTCTATTCTTGCCGGTTCATTTTCGGGATCCAGCCGCTCGTGATACTGATGGTTCACCTGCATCATCGGCCCACCGGCGCAGCCCGCCAGGCACTCCTCTTCCGGCTTGAGAAAATACTTGCCGTCGGCGGTACTTTCACCGAGCTTGATTCCAAGCTTGTTTTCCAGGTATTCAACCAGCGCTTCGGCACCGCGCAGCATGCAGGAGATATTGGTACACACCGCGATGCAATTTCGCCCCACCGGTTCCGTCTCAAACATCGAATAGAAGGTGGCGACTTCGTAGACGGCTATCGGCTCCAGCTGCAGATAGTCAGCCACTGCATCCATCAATTCGGTAGTGAGATAGCCGTTATTGTCGTGCTGAACAACCGTTAGCGCCCCAAGCAGTGCCGATTTTCTCTGGTCACTTGGGAACTTGCTTAACCAGTGATCAATCTCCTCGCAGGCATGGGCTGAAAGTAACGAAGAGGTCTGCTGACTACTCATCGGTCAATCTCACCAAAAACCACATCCATGGTGCCGATAATCGCCACCGTGTCGGAAAGCATATGCC
>JAYNPV010000072.1:0-652 GCA_038113925.1 Gammaproteobacteria bacterium
TTTGAGTACCTTTCGCTCAGGCTTTGAGCGGGCTGCCACCGACACGGGCGCAGCCATCCTGCCCTTTTATCTTCAGGGTCTCTGGGGCAGCCAGCTTTCCTACGCCAACCCTGCCTACCAGAAACGTTCCCAAAACACCTATTTCAGCCGGCTGATAACGGTAGCCTTTGGTCAACCACTGGATTGCAACAGTGACGCCGCTACCGTCAAACAGGCGGTTCAGGAGACCTCCATCCACGCCTGGGATGAACACACCGCCGGGCTACCACCGCTGCCGGTCAGTTTCATTCGTAGCGCCTGCGGTCAGCGCGGCAAGGTCTGCGTTATTGACGGTGACAATCGCCTTACCTATGGCAAGCTACTCACTGCAACAGTGGCCTTTCATCGCGCCTTGAAACCGGCACTCAGTCGGGCCAGAAATGTCGGTATTTTATTACCCGCTTCCGCCGGGGGGATCATCGCCAACCTGGCCACCCTGTTCGCTGGACGCACGGTGGTGAATCTCAACTACACTGCGCCGCTGGAGTCAGTGGCGCAATCAGTCGAGAGCGCACAGATAAAGACCGTGCTCACCTCGCGCCTGTTTTTAACCAGGCTGCAGAAACGGGGAATCGACCTGGCCCCCCTGATGGCTAGCAGTGAATTTATCTAT
>JAYNPV010000072.1:662-7050 GCA_038113925.1 Gammaproteobacteria bacterium
TGCTGCTGCTGCTGCTGCTGCTGCTGCTCAGCAGCCTGGCGCTGGCGCTGCTGCAAAGCCGATTGTTACCGGCCCGCTGGCTGGCGTGGGCCTACGGCCGCAAAACCACCCTGGAGGATACCGCTGCGATTCTGTTTAGCAGCGGCAGCGAAGGCACTCCGAAAGGGGTCAAACTCAGCCACGGCAACATTATTGGAAACTGCAAACAGATTGCCAGCGTACTCAACGCCGATGACAGTGACGTTATTCTTAACGCCCTGCCGACTTTTCACGCCTTCGGCCTCACCGTGACCACCCTGTTACCCCTGCTGGAGGGTATTCCCATGGTCTGTCAGGCCGACCCTACCGACGCCCGTGCCGTGGGGCGTCTGGTCGCCAGCCACCGCATTACCATCATGATCGCTACGGCGACCTTTCTGCGAATTTACTCCCGCAGCAAAAAAGTGCACCCGCTGATGTTCGATAGCCTACGGGTGGTGGTCACCGGTGCGGAGCGGCTGCCGGCGGAAGTCAGAGATGGCTTTCGCAATAAATTTGGCAAAATTGTGCTCGAGGGTTACGGCACTACGGAGACCACACCCGTGGCCACGGTTAACATTCCCGATCTGCTGCTCGACCAGCGGGGCGGCGTACAGACCGGTAACCGGCCCGGCAGTGTCGGCCTGCCGCTGCCGGGCACCCGAGTGCGGATTGTCGATCCTGACACTCTGGAGCCACTTCCGGCGGGTGACGCGGGTCTGGTACTTATAGGGGGCACTCAGGTGATGCAGGGCTACCTGAACGACCCGGAGCGAACCGAGGCAGCTATCGTGGAAATCGATGGCTTGCGCTGGTACCGCTCCGGCGACAAGGGCAAACTCGATGAAGACGGTTTTCTGACCATCCTTGATCGTTATTCGCGATTTGCGAAACTGGGCGGAGAGATGATCAGCCTGGGTGCTATTGAACAGGCAATCACCGAACTTCTCGACGATCCGGAGGTGGAACTGCTGGCAGTTGCCCTGCCCGACCCGAGCAAGGGCGAGCAGGTAGTGGTATTGATTGATGACGCCGATTATGCGGCCGGATTGCGCGACCGCGTGCAGGCCAGCGGCATGACCCCGCTGATGCAGCCCAAACACTACTTTGCGGTGGATGCCATCCCTAAACTCGGTACCGGCAAGGCCGACCTGAAAGGTGCCAGGCAACTGGCTGCGGAATTGCTTGATGAGCTATGAAATTGCTATTGATAAACTAGCTACGCTGAAATCAAGGTCCAGTCCCCGGCAGGTTACCGGGGATACCCTCCCCCATCATTCAGACGCAGATGTATAAAACCTATTTCGGTCTTCAGGAAAGACCGTTTTCAATCACCCCTGACCCGCGCTACCTCTACCCGAGCCCGCAGCATCAGGAGGCATTGGGACACCTGCAATACGGCATTGGTGAGAACAGTGGTTTTGCGTTGCTGACCGGTGAAGTGGGCACTGGCAAGACGACGGTTATTCGCAGTCTGGTGGAGCAACTGCCCAGCGACATAAAGGTGGCGCTGATCACCAATCCCAAACTCTCTGCAGTAGAACTGGTGGCCTCTATCTGCGACGAGCTGACTATTCCCTACCCCCCCGAGACCCGCAGCCTTAAAACCCTGATCGACCTGCTCAATCATTATCTGGTGGAACAACATCAGCAGGGGAACCACTGTGTGGTGATAATCGATGAGGCCCAAAACCTGAGCCGCGAATCCCTTGAGCAGATCCGCCTGTTAACCAATATCGAAACTCATCATGAAAAACTGCTGCGGATCATTCTGGTCGGCCAGCCCGAACTACGCCAGCTGCTGCAACGTCACGACCTGCGCCAACTGGCCCAACGTATTACCGCCCGCTATCACCTGTCGATGCTTAACGCCGACCAGACCCGCGCCTACATTGGTCATCGTCTGGCGGTGGCGGGTGCTAATGCTAACCTGTTTAGTGAAGGGGCGGTTTCCCGGGTATACCGGTTAACCGGCGGCGTGCCGCGACTGATTAATGCCCTCTGTGACCGCGCCCTGCTCGGCGCCTATAGTGAAGAATTGACCGGGGTCACACCACGAATAGTCGGCCGGGCCAGCAAAGAGCTGTTTCACGGCAGATCTGAAAACCCCTGGCCAAAGGCGGTGGCGGTGGCGGGTTTACTGATGCTGGCTATCGCCGCACTGATTGCCAGCCTCACCTTACGCACCTCTGACTCCGGGGCCATCGCCGATCACCCCCCCGGACAGATCAATCCGGAACAAATCAATCCAGAACAGATCACCCCAGGGCAGATCAATCGGAGCGGCGCTGAGTAATGTCCTACATTCTTGAGGCAATGCGAAAATCGGAGCGGGACCGCACCCTCGGGGCAACCAAAACCCTACCCCCGGCCGCAGGCGGCAGAAAACCGCCTGGAAAGCAATGGCTGCTGGTTTTCTCGGCAGGCCTGCTCCTGCTACTGATTGTTGGCGGCGGCTGGGTGGCGCGCAGCTATTGGCCATTGATCAGCATGGCCCTACGCAGCCAGGAAGCTGCCCCCGCAACTCCCACCGAGGCTGCCCCGGCAACCGCCCCCGACCAGACTCAGGTAATCACCATCACCCCCACACCGGAACCTGGGCCGGAGCCCGCCCCGATCCCCCGTCCATTGGTCACGGCTGATAAAGAACAACAACCCCGGTCGCTGGTCACGGTTGCTGAAGCCAAAGAGTGGCATGAACTGCCGATGGTTGCCGATGTCGCCGACAAGCTGCCAGAAAACCTGATTCAGCTACGCTTCGGCATCCATATCTATGACGACAACCCTAAGAAGCGCATGCTGGTGATCAACGGCCACCCTTATCGCGAAGGTGATCGGCTGCCGCAGGACGCCAATCTTATCGAAATCACCCCGTCGGGCGCGGTACTCGAATATAAAAACAGCCGTTTTCACAAACGAAACTAGCTGCAATTTCGCTAATCGCCAGGCGGCCACGGCAGTCGACCCGGGTCATCGCGGTACCACTGGCGAACCTCGTGTTTGGCAATCTTGCTGGTGCTGCCGTGGGGCAGTTCATCAATAATATCGATGAACTTGGGCACCTCCCACTTGCCCACCTTATCGCGACAAAATTCGATCAGTTCGTCGCTACTCGCCGCCGCGCCCGGCTGCAGGGAGACCACACCGATCACCGCTTCTCCCCATTCGGGATGGGGGGCACCGACTACCGCCACTTCACGTACCGCCGGATGTTCCGCCAGCACGTTTTCGACCACCACCGGGTAGACGTTGAAGGCCCCGGTAATGATCAGAAATTTCTTTCGATCGGTAAGATACAGAAATCCCTCTTCATCTTTTTTACCCATGTCATGGGTACTGATCCAGTCACCGCGGAACAGCTCGGCGTTATCTTCGGGGCGATTCAAATAGCCGGCGGTTAATATCTCACCCCGCACCCACACCTCACCCACCTCATTGGCAGGCAGCTCTTCGCCATCGGCGGTGCGCACCGATATTTCAACATGGGGTGAGGCCCGGCCACAGGAGGTAAGCAGTTGCGGCTCGCCTGCCAGCGCCCGCAGGTGATCCTGGTGGCGTAAAAAAGTAAGCCAGCCGCCGGTGGTTTCAGTGAGCCCGTAAAACTGCACCAGGTCACAATCGAAATTGTCGTAAATATCCCTAATCAGCGCCGGTGTCGCCGGTGACGATCCGTAGCAGATACAGCGGACGCTGGAGACGTCATAATTACCGGCGGACTTCGCCTCCAGCACCCGCAACAACATGGTGGGTACGCCCCCGGTAAAGGTGACCCGATGATCTTCTATGCCCTGCAGGAAGCGATCGGGAGTGAACAGCCCGTTAGGCAACACGGTAGTGGCACCGCTCACCAGGCCAAATGAATTCAACAATATCGGCACCCCCGGGGTGGTGCCGGGCATAAAGAAGACATCTTCTGCGTTCACACCCAGCGCCAGTGCCGTGTGTACCAGTGATTCTCTGACCGCACCCTGAGTGAGCATGGCACCCTTGGGCAACCCCGTAGTCCCCGAGGTGTAACTGATCATGGCCACATCGACGTCACTCAACTCGGGTAGCTGGGGCGGCTGCGATTGGCGGGCAAGCAGTTCCTCATAATCACTATCCAGGCCATGGGCGGTTCCGTAACCGATCAGCTGGATACCCCGACCGCGAAATTCATCCAGGTGGGTCTGGATCAGCGGCACGCACTCCGCCGATACCAGGAGCACCTTAATCGCACTGTCGGCGACGATATGCAGTAGTTCCCGCTCGGAATAGCGCCAGTTAATACCGGTGCGGCGCGCGCCAATTTTGCAGCAGGCGAACCAGTGCTCCATCACTTCCATGTATTCATAGGAGAGCAGGCCTACCGCATCGCCTTTGTCCACCCCCAGTTCCTGCAGTGCGGCGGCGAACTGATCGGAACGCTGATCGACCTGCGACCAGGTCCAGCTGCGCTCTCCATCCAGAAAAGCGGGCTTGCCGGGAAACGCCAGCGCGGCACGATGAATAAAATCACGAACGAACATTTTGCTCTCCCTCAATACCGACAGAGCTGAGGTTGATTCACGGATCTACCTCAGCTCCGATACTATGCTGTTCAGCAGGCAACCGTCGGCGTCAGAGAGGTAAATCGGGGACCGCTCTCCCCTGGCCGCGACCAACCCGTCCTGGGCCGACATACTCCCCGATTACTGTTGCATCAACTTGGCGAACATCGGCGCCAGAAACTCCATATCGTCGCCGAGTTTCACATCCAGCACCGCCGGCTTGCCGTCGCGCATGGCATCAAAGGCCCGCTCCAGGGCGGGGCGAATCTCCTTAGGATCGCTCACCTCTTCACCATACCCTCCTACCGCCTCTGCCAGTTTGGAGTAGTTGATGGTGGCATCAATCTCGGCACCGTAGTAGGTTCCCGTTTTAGCTGCCACTCCTTTGGGGTAGAGCATCTCGATACCCATTTTCATACTTCGATAATGGCCATTGTTAGCCACGACGGTGAGCATCGGTAAGCCGTATTCGGTGGACAGCCCGAGAGCAGGCAGGGGCGCGTTATAGTTGAAGGTTCCGTCACCGACGATGGTCACCACCGGCCGATCAGGGTGAGCTATTTTGACCCCCATGCCGACCCCCATGCCCAGACCCAGGCCACCGCTGAGGGCATTGTAAAAATTACCCGGCTTCAGCTTGTTCATGGTTTCACCCAGGGTCCAGTGGGTGAGAATAGTTTCATCGACTAGAATCGCGTTGTATTTGTTGAGCACCGCCTCAAACTCCAGGGCGAACCAGCGGGTATCGATAGGCACGCTGGATTTCTGCGCCTGACAGATCTTTTGCCAGCGAGCGCGTCGTTTCTGGTTGGCGGCACCAATTTTCTTGCTGCGCGCCGCTACTGCCCGTTTTTTGCCCCGCAATTTATTCGGCATTAGCTGTAGCAGGTCCGCCAGCGCGGCATGGGCATCGCCCACCAGGGTTAAATCGGATGAAATGCCATGATAGGGCGCCCGCTCGTGGAGCGGGTCCGCGCTAATGGATATCACCGTTCCCTGTTGCGGATGCGCCGCTGACGGTGGATACCAGGGGACAATACAATCGAGCAACAGCACGACATCGGCAGAGGGCAACAAGGGTGAGGCATTGAAACCGCCATGCAAATCGTGCTCGCGGGGAAAATTGACGTAGCCCGGGGTTTGCGCTTCCACGACTGTCGAACCGGTCATTTCCGCCAGCGCTACCAGTTGTTTGACCGCTCGCGGATCCGAGCCGATATTTTCGGTGATAATCAGAGGTGATTTGGCATCAGCCAATAATCGTGCTGCCTCAGCCAGACCATCGGGTTCGACCCGGGACAACCGGGGCATGGTGCGTCCGGGCGGTGCCGGTAAGGGTGCCGGCTGGGCCAGGTACTCAAACGGCAACGACAGAAACACCGGCCCCTGGGGCGCGTTCATTGCCATCTGGCAGGCGCGATGGGTGGCACCGGCCAATGTATTGGGGGTGGGCAGGCCATAACTGGCTTTGGTAAAGGGTTCAACCACGCGGGCAGGGCCGCCATAATCGGCCAGGTATCTACCCCATTGCGATCCTACCCAGCTGCCATCCCCCTCGCCGAAAGTGACTGACTCGCCGGCACAGAAAAGTACCGGCGTCCTTTCAAAATGGGCCGCGCGGATGCCCATGGCTGCGTGCAGGGTACCGACACTGGCGTGAACGACACAGACGGCCAGCTTACCTGTGGCCTTGGCATAACCGATCGCCACACCGGCGGCGGTATCTTCATGCCGGATATTAATATAGGTGGGGCCATCAATACCCTGCGCCTTCTGCTCCGCAAGCGCCTCCCAAAGCGGGGGCCACTCCGAACCCGGTGAAGAGAAAATGTACTCCACGC
>JAYNPV010000072.1:7060-11366 GCA_038113925.1 Gammaproteobacteria bacterium
CAAGAAATACCGCTGCCCCGCTCTTGGTCTTGCCTTTTTTTGCTGCCATCTTGCCCATCTCCCCTTAAATTTTGTTTGATTGTTAACGTCCTCCCGAACCAACATAAGCCTACTAGGCACACAGATAGGCGGCAAGCGGCAATTTTTAGACAGTAGCCCGCCGCAAATAACCCCTGATCACGGGCGAAGGAGAAGCAAAGGGGAAGAAGATCAGGAATCGATAGCAGCGGCCCAGCGCTTCGGGCATTGACAGACTGTTACGGCGGGATCGGCATGAAAACTGCTGGAGCAGAAATGTGCGATTTGCTGAGCCCTGCCCTAGAATAACCCCCGTTATGCGGATTAATGTTGATCCTTGAAGCAGTCAAACATATTCTGAGCTCAGCTACCGCCAGTAGCCGGTTCCGGTAATTTCAAACCATACCGACCGGACCGACAGTCAGGGGAGGAACAGCCATGGACCCGATTACCAAACAACCCACTCTGTTTAATCCAGAGGAGCTGGTCACTGAAGACAGGGCTCACAGCGCCATCTACACCAGTGAGGAAATATTCGAGCTGGAAATGGAGCGCATCTTTCATGGCTCCTGGATGTACCTGGGCCACCATAGCGAAGTTCCCCATCCAGGGGATTATCAGGTACGCCAGATCGGCCGCCAATCGGTAATCATGGTCCGCGGTGACGATGGCACGGTACGCGCACTAATGAACCGCTGTAGCCACCGTGGTATGGCCGTTTGCGAAGCGGAGGAAGGCAATACCAGATTTTTCCGCTGCTGGTATCACGGCTGGGTATATGGCAACGATGGCGAACTGCAGGATGTGCCCAAGGAGAATGGTTACGGCGAAACTTTCGACAAGTCCGAATTTGGACTGAAGCCGGCCCCCTGGTCCGCTGATTATCGGGGCTTTCACTTTGTCAGCCTGCGTGACCCGGGCATCAGCGTTGATGAGTATCTCGGCTCCGCCAAAAAATACATTGACCCCTTTCTGGATGCCTCGCCGCTGGGCGAGATTGAGGTTCTCGCCGGGGTCCACCGCACCAAATATTATGGCAACTGGAAATTTGTCGGCATGGACGGCTACCACCCTCACTTCACCCACAAATCGGTCCTCGATATGTGGAGTCGAAAACAGGGTACCAACCTGGGAGCGACGCACCGTGGCGACCCCTTTGCCGATGAGTCCGGTAATTTGACCCGCGACATGGGCAATGGTCATGTCATGCTCGACTTTTACCCTGGCCGCGAACAGCACTATGACACCTACCTGGAAGGCCTGCTGGCCAAACCGGGAGGCAGGGAATATCTGCAGGCAATGGAGGCAGCCCACGGCAGGGAAGAGGCCAGGCGCCAGCTGATCTGGGCCGGTGACCCCCACGCCGGCATCTATCCCAACATGCAGCTGATCAATATTCAGATCCGCATCATACGTCCCATCAGCGCCAGCGAAACTGAAATCCTGATGTTTCCAGCCCTGCTCAAAGGGGTGCCTGACGAAATCAATGCGACCCGCCTGCGCCACCATGAATCCTTTTATGGCCCGGCGGGAACCGGTGCTCCCGACGACGCTGAACTGTTCGAACGTAACCAGGTAGGCCTGCAAAATGACGTTGATCCCTGGATCTTCCTCGGCCGGGGGATTGACCGCCAGACCCGTGACGAGGCTGGAGATCTGGTGGGGCTGGTCTCCGACGAGGTAACCCAACGCGGCCAGTTAAAAGCCTGGGTAAAACTAATGGCAAAAAGCTGAACCCTGCAGAACAAGCCGTCCGATTAACTGGCTCGACCTGATCAACCACAAGGAAAATTGCCATGGATAGCCTCGCCGACCGCGTTGCCCGTTTTCTCTACCTCGAAGCCGACCTGATGGACGAACATCGTTTCGATGAATGGTTGGCGCTCTGGAATCAGGAACTACTTTATTGGGTGCCCTGCAATGCGGACGACATTGATCCCAGCCGTCAAGTGTCGTTAATTTATGATGACCGAGATGCACTGGAAAACCGCCTGGCCCGATTACAAAGCCCAGCGGCCCATTCGCAAATCCCGCGCTCCAGACTGCGCAGGGTACTCAGCAATATCGTCATCACCGACCAGGGTGAGAGTCGGGTGCAGGCAAGTTCGAATTTCATTCTTGCCGAATCGCGCCACCACCGACAGGTCATTATTGGCGGCAAATCGATCCATACCCTGATCGATCACGGCGACACTCTGCGGATAAAAGAGAAAAAGGTTCTGCTGATCAATAACGACGACTACATTAACAACCTGAGCTTCATCGTTTAATAATCCTGGTTAATCACACCCGCCGGAGCTTATCCATGGCCGATTCAAATCCCCCTGCCATCCTCGACCCTCAGGTCGATATGCTGTTAAAAATGCAAGCTGCGGCCAACCCGCCAGCCCTGGAAGAACTCGAACCACGGGCCCTGCGCCAGGCATTTAAAGAGCAGTCAAAGATGACCGCCGCTACGCCGGTAGAAATGGCCAGTGTCGAAGATCGAACCCTCCCCGGTGACGCAGGGGATATTCCCATACGTATTTATCGGCCTGAGGTGGCAGACGAGGGGTTGTTGCCGGTACTGGTTTTTTACCACGGCGGCGGCTGGGTGATTTGTGATCTCGATACCCATGATGACGCCTGCCGCTCCCTCGCCGCCGAGGGCGAGTGCCTGGTGGTATCAGTGGATTACCGCCTGGCCCCGGAACACCAATATCCGGCGGCGGTGGATGATGCCTGGGCCGCCCTGCTCTGGGTGGCCGAAAACGGCAGCAGGATCGGCGCAGACAATCAACGGATAGCGGTCGGCGGCGATAGCGCGGGCGGAAATCTTGCGGCGGTAGTCTCGCAGATGGCGCGCAACCAGGGCGGTCCGGAAATTGCGTTGCAGGTGTTGATCTACCCGGTGACCGATCTCGATAATTTAAACTGGCCATCCTACCAGGAATTTGCCGACAACTACGGCCTCACCTCTGCCGCGATGAACTACTTTAAAAACCACTACCTGCCGGTGGGTCAGGACGCGGCTGATCCCCACGTCTCCCCACTCTGCGCAGATGATTTTTCTGGACTGCCCCCGGCCATGGTCATTACCTGTGAAGCCGACGTGCTGCGCGATGAGGGCGAAGCCTACGCCTCCGCGCTACATCAGGCCGGGGTTCATGTCGACCAGCGCCGTTACCCCGGCATGATCCACGGCTTTTTCTCCATGGCCGGGGTGATCACCCTGGGCATGACCGTGCGCCAGGATATCGGCAACACCTTGAAAAACTCCTTTAACCCAAGCTAGATCACCGCAAAACTCAACGACCAAGACCCCGTTATCGGTTCAGCTTGGGGGGAACATTCTGTACGAAAAATTCCCTTTCGGGCTCACGCAGATCCTCTTTTTTTATTCAGGAACGACTCAAATTGTTAAAGAAATCGCTGCCACTCATGCTGCTTATCGCCAACCCCGGCCAGGCAGAAGAATTAACCATCGCCGCCGGTCAGACTTATCAGGCCCAAAAAAATCTGAAACTGGAGCGGCTGGTGATGGAAGACGGGGCAACATTAATCGCCCCACAGGGCATAAAGCAGTGGCAGGTTGAGGCGCGGCAGGCCTGGCTAATCGGCAACTCCTACATTAAGGCAAATGGCTCCGCAGGCACTAATGGCCCTCATGCCGCGGCAGGCAACCTGGATAACCAAACCGCTCCCTGCGAAACCGGTCAATCCGGACACCCGGGTAATCACGGCGCTGACGGCAGCGACGGCATCCGCTTGCAACTCAAATTAGGCATCGCCCACTTTGACCACTTGCATATCAATGCCCGGGGGGGCGAGGGTGGCCGGGGCGGTAGCGGTAGCGACGGTGCCCCGGGTGGCAAAGCCAGGGGCTGCAATGGCGGCGATGGTGGCCGGGGCGGCGATGGTGGAAACGGCGGCCTCGGCGGTCGGGGCGGCGATGTTACCCTGCATTACTGGATTAGCGGACAGCAGGTCAGCGTACCCATTACCAATTACGGCGAAGGTCTCATTGTCTCCACTGCAGGTGGCCAGGGCGGCACAGCCGGCGCAGCGGGAGAAGGCGGCAAAGGCGGTAAGGGACGTTTTGAAAAGCGCACCACCAATATCACCGTCACCCGGGAATCGGGGAAGCATGGCCGGGCGGGGCAAGCCGGTAAATCGGGCCAACCGGGTGAAGATGGAAAATTCAGAATCACCAATTCAGCCGCCGATGATCGTACGCTTGGCTCGCGCTAACTCGGCTAAAAAAGGTCGCAGGCAGAAAGTTACCAGGAAGTATTACTTGGAATCGAAG
>JAYNPV010000072.1:11376-11805 GCA_038113925.1 Gammaproteobacteria bacterium
CCCGCCATTAGGCGGGTTTTTTCCTTGAAGATTACCAGCTGGATAATTTTTAGGGATAGGAAAACCGATCGCCCACATAGACCCCGGAGATTGCCTCCGGACCTTCTTCCATACCGGTTTGGGCACCGAATGACCCCAATACTCCCTCAGCATTGGGGCTGAGGAAAGTAGCGTAAATAAATCCGTAGGCACCCGCTGAAGAGCCCCCGCAGCCAATGCACGAGCCCATCATATCCAGAAAGGCGTCGTTCTCGAGAGTAGCGCTGCCAACTTGATTCAGGTTCCAATTCCTGGACTGGGCATCGTTGACATTCATAAAACCATTACTGATGTCCATAGAGCTGAAGTTGACATCAAAACCAATGCTAATGTTGCCATCAGCAAAGCCCTGGCCGGTTTCGTCGCTGCCAAATGCGTGCAAGCTGGAAA
>JAYNPV010000073.1:0-3690 GCA_038113925.1 Gammaproteobacteria bacterium
GATCAACAGAATTTTCAACGCCTTCTGCGAGAAGGTTATAACCGCGTCCCCGTTTTCAGGCAGGTGCTGGCTGATGTGGACACGCCCCTGAGTAGCTATTTGAAGCTGGCTGATCAGCCCTACAGTTTTTTGCTGGAGTCGGTTCAGGGGGGCGAAAAATGGGGCCGCTACTCGATGATTGGCCTGCACAGCGATACCCGTATCAAGGTCACCGGGCTGGAAATAACGCTGGAAGAAAATGGCACGTCGAGTCGATTTCAGGTCGAGGATCCGCTGGCCTGGATTGATGAGTTCCAGGGGCGTTTCCGGGTGGCACCGGTGGCCGAATTACCGCGTTTTAGCGGCGGCCTGGTTGGCTATTTTGGTTACGACACCATTCGGTATGTTGAGCCAAGACTGGGCGCTCATAGCAAACCGGATCCCATCGGCGTGCCCGATATTCTATTAATGCTGTCGGAAGAACTGGTGGTGTTCGATAATCTCAGTGGCAGCCTCTACGCCATTGTCCATGCCCATGCCGAAGGGGCTAAAACCCTGGAGTGGGCCAGCCGCCGGCTCGATCAGCTGGTGGCTAAACTTGCACAGCCGCTGGCGCAATATCCCGCCCATCTTCCGGTCACCGGGCTGGCGGAAGCCCACACGGATTTTCATGCCAGCTTTACCCAGCAGGGCTATGAACAGGCGGTGGAGCGAATCAAGCAGTACATTGTTGATGGCGATGTGATGCAGGTGGTGCCGTCCCAGCGAATGTCCATCGAGTTCACCGCACCACCGATCGACCTTTATCGAGCGTTGCGATACCTCAATCCGTCACCCTATATGTTTCATTTGCAGCTGGACGATTTTGCCGTGGTCGGCGCATCCCCGGAGGTGTTAACGCGGCTGGAGGACGGCGTGATTACGGTTCGGCCCATTGCCGGCACCCGCCCACGAGGCAAGGATGCCGAGCAGGACCAGGCGTTTGAGCGTGAGTTGATGGAAGACCCCAAAGAGCTGGCGGAACATCTGATGTTGATCGACCTGGGTCGCAATGATGTCGGCCAGGTGGCGCAGGTCGGTAGCGTGGAGGTGACCGAAAGCATGGTGGTGGAGCGCTACTCACATGTGATGCATATCGTCTCCAACGTGGAAGGTAAGGTGAGAGAAGGCATGACCGCGATGGACGCGCTGCGGGCGACCTTCCCCGCCGGCACCTTGAGCGGTGCGCCCAAAGTGCGCGCCATGGAAATAATTGATGAACTGGAGCCGGTCAAGCGCGGTGTCTATTCCGGGGCGGTGGGCTACATCGGCTGGAACGGCAATATGGATACCGCGATCGCAATCCGCACCGCGGTGATCAAGGGCGATACCCTGCATGTGCAGGCCGGTGGTGGAATCGTTGCCGACTCGGTGCCCGCCACCGAATGGGAAGAGACCCTGAATAAACGCCGAGCTCTGTTCCGGGCCGTCGCCATGGTGGAAGCCGGCCTGAAAATGAAATCATTATCTGATTCTGTGGGGGGCTGATCCGTGTTGCTGATGATCGACAATTACGATTCCTTCACCTACAACCTGGTCCAGTACCTGGGAGAGCTGGGCGAACGGGTAGAAGTCGTGCGCAATGACGTGGCCACGGTGGCCGAGCTGGTGGCTAAATCCCCGAGCCGCATAATGATTTCCCCGGGTCCCTGCGCTCCTGGGCAGGCAGGGGTGTCAATGGAGTTAATCGCCAAGGTAGCCGGCAAAATTCCCCTGCTGGGTGTCTGCCTGGGGCACCAGTGCCTGGGAGAGGTGTTTGGCGGCAAGGTGGTCCATGCCCGCGAAGTGATGCACGGCAAGGTCTCGGCTATTTATCACGATGGAAAAGGGGTTTTTGCCGGCTTGCCGTCGCCGTTCACTGCTACCCGCTATCACTCTCTGGTGGTTGAAGAAGCGACCCTGCCGGACTGCTTTGAGATCAGCGCCTGGACGCAGTACGAAGATGGCAGTCGCGATGAAATAATGGGGCTGCGGCACACCGAATTGCAGGTTGAGGGGGTGCAGTTTCATCCCGAATCGATTAAATCTGAATACGGCCACGAGCTGTTGCGCAATTTTCTGCAACTGTCGAGCCACCATTAACTGACTATTTAGTCCAGGAAAAACAGTCTGATGAATATGCAGCAAGCCATTGCCCGGGTGATCGCCGGGGACGACCTGAGCGCCGACGAAATGGCCGAGGTGATGGGGTTGATAATGGGGGGCGAGGCGACCCAGGCGCAGATCGGCGGGTTTCTGGTGGGCTTGCGGATCAAGGGTGAAACCATTACCGAGATTACTGAAGCGGCGCGGGTCATGCGGGCACTGGCGACGCCGGTTGAGTCGTCTGCGGAGCGATTGATCGATACCTGCGGCACCGGCGGCGATGGGGCTCACACTTTCAATATATCGACGGCGGCGGCAATCGTGGCGGCTGCGGCAGGGGCCCCGGTGGCCAAACACGGAAATCGTTCCGTTTCGAGCAGTTCAGGCAGTGCTGACGTGCTCGAAAAACTGGGGGTAAACATTGATCTCTCCGCGGCGCAGGTGGGTCACTGCCTTGATCAGTTAGGCATAGGGTTTCTATTTGCCCCCGCCCACCACGGCGCAATGAAGCATGCTATTGGACCTCGTCGGGAGCTGGGTGCACGGACAATTTTCAACCTGCTGGGGCCGCTTACCAACCCTGCGGGGGCAAAGTGCCAGCTGATTGGGGTTTATGATTCAGGGCTGCTGGAGCCGGTCGCCCAGGTGTTGCAGCGGTTGGGCAGTGAACGGGTCATGGTGGTGCGCGGTGAAGACGGGCTTGATGAAATCAGCCTCAGCGGCGTGACCCGGGTAGCGGAACTAAAGCAGGGTCAGGTGAACGGTTATCAACTTACCCCGGAACAGCTGGGATTGCCCCGGTCGGCAACAGCCACGCTCAAAGTCGACAGTGCTGAGCAAAGCGCGGCAGTGATTCAGCAGGTGCTTGCCGGTCAGTCGGGTGCGCCCAGGGATAGTGTGTTGGCGAATGCCGGTGCCTCGATTTACCTGGCCGGGTTAAGCGATTCCCTGGTCGACGGTATTACTCTGGCGGCCACTACCATTGATAGTGGCGCAGCTGTCGCCAAACTGGCCGCTCTGGTTGAGCTGACCAGCTCGCTTGGGGCGCAGTGAAATGGCGCTGGCCGATGTGTTGCAGAAAATTCTAAAGGTTAAGGCGCAGGAAGTGGCCGCTGGCCTGGCCAATCCCGGAATGGCAGCCGTGGCGGCAGAAGCGGCGTCGGCCCCGCCTACCCGCGGGTTTGCCGCGGCACTGGAGCGTCGCGTCGCTGCTGACCGACCTGCGATCATTGCCGAGATTAAACGCGCGTCACCCAGTAAGGGCTTGATCCGGCAGGACTTTGATGCCGCCTGGATTGCGCGCTCTTATGCCGCGGGTGGGGCGGCCTGTCTGTCGGTGTTGACTGATCGGCAATTCTTTCAGGGCGGTCCCGAGTATTTGCAGGCTGCCCGCGACGCCTGTGATCTGCCGGTGATCCGCAAGGACTTTATTATCAGCGAATACCAGGTTTACGAAGCCCGGGCGATGGGCGCGGATGCGCTGCTGCTGATTGTCGCGGCGCTGGATGATCATCAGTTAGATGATCTCAATAGCCAGGCGCTGGAGTTGGGAATGGATGTGCTGGTGGAGGTGCATGATGAACAGGA
>JAYNPV010000073.1:3700-11779 GCA_038113925.1 Gammaproteobacteria bacterium
GTATTGAACCACGGCTGCTCGGGGTCAATAATCGCGACCTGAATACCTTTGAAACCCGTCTGGATACCACCGCCACACTTGCCGGTCTGGTCGCCGGCACTGCGCTGCTGGTGTCTGAAAGCGGCATCCATACGGCGGCGGATGTTGCTTACATTCAAAGCCTGAATGTGAACGCATTTTTGATTGGTGAAGCCTTTATGAAGGCAGCCGATCCCGGCCGACGTATCAGTGAAATTTTTGCTGCAAAAGAATGAGTATGGACAAGCGCCCTCCAGCCACTACCGGTATGCTTCATGTGGCGATTTTTGTCGAGCAGCTGGAAGCCTGCGAACATTTTTACGTTGATTTGCTGGGCATGGAGGTGGAGTGGCGTCCTGATGCGGACAATATTTACCTGACCAGCGGTAACGACAACCTTGCGCTGCACCGGGCGTCAGCGGCGGCGGTGGATAGCCCGACCCAGCGGCTTGATCACATCGGTTTTCTTCTGGCCAAGATTGACCATGTTGACCTCTGGCATGACTTTCTGGTGGCCGCTGGAGTGACTATTGTCGCTGCGCCTCGGACCCACCGCGACGGGGCCCGCAGCTTTTACTGTGTGGATCCAGCGGGGACCCGGGTGCAGGTGATCTGGCATCCGCCGCTGGCGGAATAAACCCGATTGCGAGCGATCTGTTTACAGGCGGTACGCGGTGGTGGTCATGACTTTGGCGGTGGCTTTCATCGCCAACCTAACCGGCCAGGGCAGGGTTTTGCCGCCAGCAATGGTGGCATTGACGCGGTGCCCGGCTTCGTCATTGAGCATCTGCTCGACTACCGCTCGGCTGCGATGATCGTCAGCAGGTAATCGCTGCAGGTGCCCCTGGAGGTGTTTTTCCACCTGATGTTCGGTTTCGGCAACAAACCCCAGGCTCCAGGGGTCACCCAATAATCCGTTTATGCCGCCGATGACTATTGATCCGCCATGCCATAGCGGGGTTAACTGACTGGGCCGGCTGGATAGTTCGTCCAGGCGTTGGGTGCACCACTGCAGGTGATACTGTTCCTCCAGCCCTGCCTGATTGAGTAAATCGCGGGTGGCCTGAGCTCGGGCGGTGACCGCCTGGCCCGTGTAAAGCCCCTGTGCGGCGATCTCACCGGCGTGGTTAACGCGCATCAGCCCGGCACTATGTCTGCGCTGCTCATCGCTGAGTGGGTCATCCGGCAGATTTTCTGCAGGGGACGGGATAACCCGGGTTGGCTTTGGCGGCGCCAATTGCTGCAAGCCGATCAGCAGACGATCAATAGCAGTGAATCGGCGGGTGTGTTTATCCATAAGTGATCTGGCCGCAGAGGAGTCGACGATGGATGGTCTAGGATTATATTGAGTGGCGTTGATTATATAAACGGGAGCAGCAGATGGGTGCTGAACAGAATAATGAACTGATCGAGGGTGCGGTGGGCAAAATTGAGGTCCGCGTTGATATCCCCGGTGACGACCTGGGCAACCGACCGATTGCTGTGGTCTGTCATCCGCATCCCCAGCATGGCGGGACCATGGACAATAAAGTGGTTTACTGTCTGGCCCGGGAGCTTGCGGCCCTGGGCCTGGTGGTTGCCCGGTTTAATTTTCGAGGCGTCGGTGCCAGTGAAGGGCAGTATGGGGAGGGAGCCGGTGAGTGCGATGACCTGCTGGCGGTGGTGGCAGTGATGAAGCAGCGATTTCCCGATCGGGCCGTCTGGTTAGCAGGCTTTTCTTTTGGTGGTTATATTGCGGCGCGCATGAGTGATCAGTGTGCAGCGCAGCATCTGTTGCTGGTCGCTCCCGCCGTCACCAGGGATTATTTTACGGTGGAGGCAAGTGTTTCGGTGCCGGGGCTGTTGATTCACGGTAGTCAGGATCAGCTGATCGACTCCACTGCGGCCCGGGAGTGGGCGCTAGAACAGTCCGGGGGGGTTGAATTTCAATCGCTGGAGGGTGCTGATCATTTTTTTCACGGCCAGTTAAATGGGTTGCGCTCACTGGTGCGTGATAAGGCTGAGCAATGGCTGGGGTCGGTGGGCGGGTAGTTTTTGCCTCAAATGTGCAGGCGTTATGTTGTGTTGCAAAATAAATTTTCGAAAATAATGTTGCATTGCACAAAAATGCTTTGTACACTTTCTCCCATGGTCGGCTGGAGACCGGCCATATCCTCCTCTTTATTCCTCCATCCTTATTAGGCGCAACTTCCCGTTGCGCCTTTTTTTTTGGCCAATTTTTGAGCCCGCTACCGGGATCTCATTTTCCCGGCGGGAATCCGGCCTTTCCGGTCGCCACCGAGTCGGCAGACTATTGGGACGGCCATCGCGTGAAACCCTGAGTTTCTGCTTGACAAGCAAGGGACGGATTCGTAGCATTCGCGGTCTTTTTCTGCGGCGCAGCCAATTACCTTTTGCCTGCAGAGATGTCGATAATTTCTAACGTGCCCCTACTTAATGAAAACATATAGTGCAAAAGCAGAAACAGTCAGTCGCAAGTGGTTGCTGATTGATGCGGAAGGAGAGACATTGGGTCGCCTTGCATCCGAAATAGCGAAGCGCCTGCGTGGCAAACACAAGGCGGTTTACACGCCTCATGTGGATACCGGGGATTACGTGGTTGTGGTGAACGCGGAAAAAATCCGTGTCACCGGAAAGAAGGCCACTGACAAGATGTATCACCGGTTTACCGGGCATATTGGCGGGTTGAAGTCGACGTCGTTCGAGAAGATGATCGAGACCCACCCTAACCGGGTAATCGAAACGGCGGTTAAAGGCATGTTGCCCAAAAACCCGCTCGGCAGGGCCATGTACCGCAAGCTCAAAGTATTCAGCGGGCCGGAGCATACGCATCAGGCACAACAGCCCGAGCCGGTCTCCCTGAACTGATTTCAGCCAGGACGGTTCGCAAACACCCTTATTAAATGATAGGCATAATTTAGATGGCGACAGATACTCATCAATGCGTCGGTCGACGTAAGTCTTCGGTAGCTCGGGTGACCATGACTCTGGGCAGCGGTAATATCACCATAAATGATAAGTCGCTCGACGATTATTTTGGTCGGGAAACTGCGCGCATGGTGGTTCGACAGCCACTAGAAACCGTTGAGCGTGTAGACAGTTTTGATATTAAGGTTAATGTCGCCGGGGGTGGGCCGAGTGGTCAGGCGGGTGCCATTCGCCACGGCATCACCCGGGCATTGATTGATTTCGATGAAGCGATGCGTGTGCCGCTTCGTCGAGCCGGTTACGTCACCCGTGATTCCCGGCAGGTTGAACGTAAGAAAGTCGGGCTACATAAGGCTCGCCGCGCACAGCAATTTTCCAAGCGTTAATTTTTTCAGGTTTGGGAGATCGTCTAGTGGTAGGACTGCGGACTCTGACTCCGCCAACCTAGGTTCGAATCCTAGTCTCCCAGCCATTTTCAATTCGGTCCGGTTTGCGCCCGATCGTCAATGTGAAGATACCGCCGCACCCCGGCTGGTTCAGGCAGGTCCTCGATGATTTCAGTAGGCGTGGTCGGCGGTTCGGGTTATACGGGGGGAGAGCTGTTACGCCTGCTTCTCAATCATCCTGGTGTTGAGTTAACCGCCGTAACCTCCAGAACACTCGCTGGTTCACCGGTAAGTGACAGTTTTCCCAATTTGCGCGGTATTACCGAGCTCGATTTTGCGCCGGTGGATATGGCTCTGCTTGGCCGTTGCGATCTGGTATTTTTCGCCACCCCTAACGGTGTCGCGATGGAGCTGGTACCCGAGCTGCGAAATGCCGGGGCGAAGGTGATTGACCTGGCAGCGGATTTCAGGCTTAACGACCCGGCGATCTGGCAGCAATGGTACGGGATGCCCCATGCTTGCCCGCAGCTGTTGGACGAAGCGGTTTACGGATTACCCGAGTTAAACAGAGCCGCTATTTCGTCAGCCGGTCTGGTGGCTGCGCCTGGGTGTTACCCCACGGCGGTGACGCTCGGTTTGTTGCCGATCATTGAAGCGGGATTGGAAATAGCCGGTCCCGTAATCGCGGATAGTAAATCGGGGGTAAGTGGCGCGGGTCGCAACGCAAATGTCAATTTGCTATTTTGCGAAGCGACAGAAAGCCTGCATGCCTATAACGTATTTGCCCATCGCCATCACCCGGAAATTTCGCAGACCGTGGCGGGGATTTATGGTGAAGATATCGACCTGGTGTTTGTTCCTCACTTGATCCCGATGTTGCGAGGGATTCATGCGACTATTTATTTGCAGGTGGATCGGGAGCCGGCGGCGGTGCGCGAGCTTTATGAGCAGCGTTATCGTGATGAGGGGTTTGTGGATATGTTGCCAGCCGGGAGCCATCCCCGAACCCGCCACGTGCGCGGCAGTAATCTGAACCAGATCGCTTTGCATCAACAGGGCAATCAGCTGATAGTCCTGTCGGTGATTGACAACCTGGTAAAGGGCGCGGCAGGGCAGGCGGTGCAATGCATGAATCTAATGTTCGGTCTGGGTGAGTCGGCGGGTTTGGCGGCAGTTTCCCAGTTGCCCTGAGTGGCGGATAAACAGAGTCCCGGTTATCGGGTGGCCCGCTCGACCCACCCCGTATTTCGGTGGGCAATGGTGGTACTGCTAATGGCAACCGGCTATGGCGTTTATATAATCGGGGGCGAGCACCGTGCCAGCGACTATGGTGCGCTGAAAAAAAGTTTGCTGCAGGCTGATGAAGAGTCAAGCCTGCTAAACGGGCAGTTGGTTGAATTGCGCGGTGAGGTCGCGTCATTGCGACAACGCCAGAAAATAAATCAGCAGGCTCGTCGAAATTATCTTGCTGAGTTGGGTCGATTGCGGCATCAACTGACCGAGACTCGCAAGGAACTGGAACTATACTCGCGGTTGGCGGATCGAAAGCCTGGTATCAGTGGAGCA
This sequence comes from Gammaproteobacteria bacterium, assembly GCA_038113925.1. Lineage (GTDB taxonomy): Bacteria > Pseudomonadota > Gammaproteobacteria > Immundisolibacterales > Immundisolibacteraceae > QNFC01. The sequence goes on from JAYNPV010000073.1 coordinate 8,599, forward strand.
GGAGTACGGCAACTAAAGGTGAGTGCTGCCGCTACCCTTGGCGAATTCCATTATGAATTGTTGTTGGCGCAGCCGTTGACGGCGACTGGCAAGGCTGCAGGTCGGGTTAGAATAGAATTGGTCGATGTGGACCAAACGATTCTGGTCGCTGAGCGCGAGTTTAACTTTCAGGTGTTTGAGAAATTTTCCGGAAAAATAGTGGCGCCTGAGGGGCTGGCTATCAATAAATCTAAAATTCTGGTGACGATAATGGTTAAGGATCAGGCCGATGTAGCAGGCGAGTTTTCGTTGCGGGAATTACTGGGAGCGGAGCGGGCCGATGAAAGATCGTAATAAAAAAGTTCGGCGTACGGCGAAAGAAGCGCTGGAAACCCTGGTCGGCGGTAACAGCGAGATTAATGGCGATCTGGTTTTTACTGGTGGCCTGGTTGTCGAGGGGCGGGTTCGTGGCAATTTGATTTGCCGCGAAGGACAGCCGGGAGCATTAACGCTGAGTAAGGATGGCGTCATCGAAGGCAATGTTGAAGTTGATCATCAGGTGCTGGACGGCACGGTTATTGGCGACGTTGTTGCCACTGAATATATTGCATTGAAAGAGCACGCAAGAATCACCGGGAATGTTCGCTATAATTTTCTGGAAATGGCGGTGGGTGCTGAGGTGAATGGTCAGCTGGTTCACGCCAGCAGCGATCTGGCAGCGCCGGCGGGGATCGAGATTGATCCGCCCGCACAGCGGCAGAAAAAGTCGCCACCGGCTTAACGATTAATGATTGCCCAACCAGGACAAGACTATGCAACCTAATACTGACCTTATTTTTACCAGCGCAGCGGCCGGACGGGTTCGCGAGTTGATGGATGACGAGGAGAGCGATGCTCTCAAGCTAAGGGTATTTATCACTGGAGGAGGTTGTTCCGGATTCCAGTACGGCTTCACTTTTGATGAGGATATTGATGAAGAAGACGCCCAGGTGCAGACCGACGGCGTGACCCTTCTGATCGATGCCATGAGCATGCAATATCTGGAAGGGGCGGAGATCGATTACAAGGATGATTTCCAGGGTGCGCAGTTTGTTATTCGCAACCCCAATGCCAGCACTACCTGTGGCTGTGGCTCTTCGTTCAGCGTTTAAGCCGTAGCATTTGAGGACGAATCAAAGTTTGGGTTTCTCCTGCCCGGGATTTATTAGGGGGTAGCCGGCTGTGTGCCTCGGCTGGCTAACCGGGGGCCACTTAACCGATTGAGCTGTTCGAGATAAGCGGCCGTCTGCGTTTTGAAGCGCGTTTTTTCTGACGGTCTGACCGGTTTGGCCGGCGGCAGTTTCACCGTGAGTGGATTTTTGTGTACCCCATTCACCCGGAATTCGTAGTGCAGGTGAGGGCCGGTGGCCCAGCCGCTCTGGCCCACATAAGCGATGGTTTTTCCCTGGCTAACCACGCTGCCGGTTTTAATGGAGCGGGCAAAACTCTTTAGATGGGCGTAGAGCGTGCTGTAGCGCTGGCCGTGTTGAATGATCACCGTGTTGCCATAACCGCCTTTTTTACCTCTGAAAATAACCTTGCCGTCACCGGTCGCGCGAACCGGGGTGCCACTTTTGGCACCGTAATCGACGCCGCGGTGAGGACGTCGGGTTTTGAATATCGGGTGCAGGCGATTGGGGTTAAAGCGCGAGGTGATTCGGGTGATGGGTAACGGATTGCGTGAAAATGCTTTGCGCATACTTTTGCCCTGGGGGGTGTAGTAGTCCGCCTGCCCCGCTTCGTCTTCATAACGAACGGCCTGGATTTGCCGACCATTCGCGGTTAATTCAGCGGCAAATATTTCACCGTTATCGACTTTTTCACCGTCAAGGTAGAGCTCAGAGTAAACCACGGTGAAATGGTCACCCTTGCGCAGATCAAGGGTGAAATCCACGTCCCAACCAAAAATATTGGCCAATTCCATGATTAGGGTGTCGCCAAGGCCCGCTGATTTTGCCGCCATGTAGAGGGAGGAGTTTATGTCTCCATTGGCATGTCGCATCCTGATCTCAACCGGTAAATCGACCACTAATGCAGTTGGGGGTGTCGTCCCCAGATCGATATCAAGACGGGTCCTTTGGTCTATTTCATAGATGACTTTTTCGAGATTGTCTTCCTGGTCGAGGAGTTTTAACTGGTGTCCCGGTTTAAGGTGAACTAGCTGTTTGGCGTGAGGCCCGCTGTTGATCACCCGGGCGACGACTGCGGGAGAGTAGCCCAGCCGTTTCATTACTGTGGCAAAGCTGTCGCCGGGCCGTATGTGTTCGGTCTGCCAACGCTCGGTGTCATCCGCATCCAACCCCGGTGGCGGGGTCGCAGGGGATGATTTGGCCGGGCTGTTCTCAGGGGGGATAGCGACACGGGAAACAGGTGCCGAGTCAGCAGGTCTGGCTACCGACAGGGGATTCTCAGGTGTTAATAACTCTTGTCGAAATCGACTCTGCTGCGGGTTGGACTCAGCCTGGTCAGTTGCTGGCGATCCGGCGAGAATTAGCCACATGGCTACACCGCTAAAGGTCACGCCGCTGACAAGAATCGCCCAATGAATAGGCCTGGTTTTACGACTCACACCGGTGCGAGCCGCCATGGTGCGTTGATTAAAGGGACTATTTAGCAAGACTAATTAGGTGCCTGATCAAGGAATGGGGCTGTTCGAGTGCCTATAATTAGCGCATTATTTCGCCCCGCATTAATACAGCAGCTATTGTTTCATAAATTTAGTAAAGCACCAGCCAAACCCAAATAAGTGAATGGGGCGACCGGTCAAATCAACCCTTTGTACATTTATATTAAAGAGTAATCGCAGATGCCCACCCCTCCCAACATGCTGCCGGTCGATGAGCAGCTGGCACAGATTCGCCGTGGTAGCGAAGAAATTATTCCAGAGCAGGAGCTGATCAGTAAGCTGGAGCTAGGGCGACCCCTCCGCGTCAAGGCCGGCTTTGACCCCACGGCTCCCGATCTGCATCTGGGTCATACGGTGCTTATTAATAAGCTGCGAACGTTTCAGCAACTGGGCCATGAAATCATTTTTCTGGTGGGGGACTTTACCGCCAGAATCGGCGATCCGACCGGCAAGAATGTGACTCGTAAACCTCTGGACGAAGCGCAGATCATCAACAATGCGGCAAAGATTCGTCAAATGTCTGGAGGGCAATTTCCA
>JAYNPV010000074.1:0-11734 GCA_038113925.1 Gammaproteobacteria bacterium
AACGACATGCAGAAACAAACAGATGACTCTTCACCCCCACCCGGCTGGCCGCTAAGCCCTGTCCCGCCAGGGGCGTTATCCGTCCGCGGTGTGCTTCGAGCGCAGCCTGTTAATCCTGGATCACTGGTCGTAACTGCGCAGCGCCTTGCCTGGCATGCCGCCCTGATAGATGCCGTCCTGGTATAGCAGTTCGCCGTTAACGAAAGTTCCGTGTACCCCCTCGGCATGTTGCACCCAGCGCTTGCCGCCACCGGGCAGGTCAAAGGCTTTCTCTGATTCCAAAGGCATCACCCGGCTCAGGTCGAACAGGGCGAGGTCGGCGAAGTTGCCTTCGGCAATCCGGCCCCGGCGGGCGATGCCGAAAAAATCCGCCTGCTCAGAAGTGATGCGGCGAACGGCATCCTGAACGCTCATCACCCGCTCCTGGCGCACCCACTTACCAAGCATATAGGTGCCAAAGCCGGCATCGCACATCATGTCGACGTGAGCACCGGCATCGGAAAGGCCGATGATCAGACGATCATCTTCAATGAGCGGAATGACTTCGCCTTTGTCATGGTTAAGCGTAACCAGCTCAAAAATGGCGCCAAGGTCGTCATCAGAGGCAATCTCAAATAACATATCAATGGGCTGTTTACCCGAATCGGCAGCCATCTGGGCGATGGTTTTTTTGCTCTCGGCCAGGCGCAGAGTCTGTTCGCGCTCGCCATCGATCAGTCGCACCCGGTGCCAGAAATCACCACCAAGCGCTTCGTTGTTTGCTATGTCGGCCGCCAGACGCTGGCGAAACTCCTGACTGCGGTACTGTTCCACTTTCTGTTCGAGCTCCATCGCCATCACTGGCCGCATGGCCTCAAAGAGTCCCAGAATGAAGGGGTTACGCATGTGAAACTGGAATTTTATCGGGTGACAGGTAGTCATTGGCACCAGCTTGTCCCGGCTTAGCAGATCCTCCACCGCGGCCAGTTTGCTCAGGTAGGTGTCGTAGTTACCCGGGGTGTTAAAGCTACCCACCCAGGTCACCGGCCGACCACTCTCATTAACCAACAACTCAAGAAATTCACGATGCTCCTGAGTCAGGGTGTCGGTGGGGGTCACGGTGAGCTGAATCGAGCCGCGATCGCGCTGTTTTAATTCCCCGCAAAGCGCCTGATATTCGTTGTTGCCGGCGTGGCGACAGGCCAGCGGTTCGCCGCCGTAACCGACATGAATACCCAGAATGGTGGTAGAGAACCCAAAGGCACCGGCGTCCATCGCCCGGCCAAATTCGGCACCGATCTCAGCGGCTTCGGCATCAGTGGCGGCGCGCTGCCGGGCCGCATCGCCCATAATCAGGTGACGTATCGGGGTAATCGCTACCAGCGCCGCCACATTAATCCCCAACCCGGTTTCGTCCATGGTATCCAGGTATTCACCGAAACTCTCCCAGCGCCAGTCGATGCCCTGTTTAAGCACTTCGTAGGGAATCCCCTCGACATTAACCAGGTCACCGATCAGCAGTTCATGCAGATGGGGCCGCGCCGGTGCCACACCGACGCCGCAATTGCCGGTAACCACCGTGGTGACCCCATGCTCGGGTGACGAGGTGAGCAGTCCGTCCCAACAGACCTGGGCGTCGTAATGGGTGTGGGAGTCGATCAGTCCCGGTGTCAGGATCAACCCATCGGCATTGATTTTGCGCCGGGCATTGACCCCGCTGCGGGAAGGGGTGACCCCGGTAATGGTATCGCCATCAATGACCAGGTCGCCGGTATAGGGTTCGCCGCCGCTACCATCGACAATGGTGGCACCGTGAATCAGGGTATCGTGCATGGCTCCTCCTCCTCAAAAATAGCGCCTCTGCGGGCACTAAAATTTACCTACTTATCTAGATACGACCAGCTCCTGTTCAGGCCACTGCCGCTTCTTCAGGGCGTGGTAAAAAGCCTCTGCCGTTGGCCAGGCTGGCGGTCAGCTTCATCGCTTCCAACATGTTATCGGCTTTGGCAAGGCCCTTACCGGCAATGTCATAGGCGGTGCCGTGGGCCACGGAAGTGGAGATATAAGGCATGCCCAGAGTCACCGAGCAGTTGCCCAGAAAACCCCAGGTTTTAATGGCAATATGACCCTGGTCGTGAGACATGGCGAGCACCGCGTCATACTGCCCTTCGATGTTCTGCCGATAAACGGTATCGGGTGAAATCGGCCCCACGGCGTTTATGCCCTGCTGTTGCGCCATTTCCACGCCCGGCGCAATTTCCCCCTGGTCTTCAGGGCCGTAGGCGTGTGGATTCCAGCCGGAAACGGCAATACGCGGTGCGTTAATGCCCCACTGTTCAAAACTGTTATGGGTCATCTGCAGGGCATCGAGCACCAGCTCTTTGCTGATCAGGTCGCACACTTCGCGCACATGACGATGGTGCACCAGGTGCATCACCCGCAGAGGTCCGGTGATCACCAGCAGGTAGCTCTGAAAAGGCGTCGGTTCCACCAGTTTTTCAATCTCTTCCCAGCCTCCGGCCAGCTCCAGGGCGGTGGTGTTAATGACTCCCATCAGCATGCCTGCCGCTTCCCCACGGCGGCAGATGGCATCGGCTTCAACAATCCAGTCGAGCTGGGCTTTACCACTGATGGCAGTTGCCTCGCCAAAGGTCACCTTACCCGCTGGCAGATGGTCGCTATCGATAACATCCAGACAACCCGGCTCCCCCAGCGCCTCGGCGACGTTATTAATTTTTCTGAAGGTGAGCCCGGTGCCGGCGATCTGATCAGCCATTTCCAGGGCCTCAAGGGAACCGACCGCAATGGGCACCGCCTCGGGCTGAATTTCGCCCCCGGCAATCACCTTGCAGAGAATTTCCGGGCCGATCCCACCGGGATCACCGATGGGCACAAGAATCGCCGGTTTACTGCTCATCTGCTCTGCTCTCCCTGTTTTGCCGCAGTTACCACTTTCCTAGTTTGCAAATATTTCGGCAAAAAACTGCTGCAACCGCCCCCAGGAACGTTGGTCCGCGCTGGCATCATACTTCAGCGCCGGCATGCCGTGTTGATCCGCCGCTGGATTGGTAAAGCTATGTAGCACCCCGCCGTACTCGACCATTTCCCAGTCGGCATTAAGCTCTGTCAATCTCGCCTTGAAGTTGGCCACGTGGGCTTTTTCGATAAAGGGGTCGGCGTTGCCATGGAGCAGCAGTAACGGGGTGTTTATCTCCGGGGTTTCGCCTTCTGCGGGCAAGGGTAACGAGCCGTGGAAACTGGCCACGCCGCGCAGGTCAGCACCGCTATAGGCCAGCTCGACCACGGTAGCTCCGCCAAAACAGTAGCCGATAGCGGCGGTTTTCTGCGCATTTGTCAGCGGGTGGTTCTTGAGTTGTTGCAACGCCAGATTGGCCCGTTGACGCCACGCCGGCACGTTAGAAGCGTTTACCATCATCCACTCCTTGGCCTGATCGGGATGGTCGGTCACTTTACCGACGCCGTACATATCCGCGGCAAAGGCGACATAGCCCAGCTCAGCCAGCATGGTGGCGCGGCGTTTGGCGTAATCGTCCAGACCCCACCACTCGTGAACGACCAGCACCCCGGGGCGTTTGTCGGCATGAGCATCATCGTAATAAATATGGCCTTTTAACTGGGTGTCGCCGTCGGCGTACTCAACCTCTTCTGCCACCACGGCGGCCTTCACCCCGACAGTGAGCATTAGCAGGGTAGCCATCAGTGTTAAGTGGTATTTCATCGTTTTCTCCAATTAGTGGTTCGTGAACCGCAGCGCCAGCGGCTCCAGCCCTCCGGAAAATTCAACCCGAAACTCATCGCCCGCAGCCGTACTTTGAGCACGGCTCAGACCACCGGTGAGGACAAGACTACCGGCTGGCAACAACTGGTTCTGCAAGGCGAGCTTCTGCACCAGCCACTGCAGCGCATGATACGGCCCGCCCATGGCATCTGCACCACTGCCCTCGGCAATCTGCTGGTTATTTCTGAACAGACGACATTGCAGCGCCGCCGGATCAACGACTGCGGAGGCAGGGATACCCTCTCCAAGGCAGTATCCGGCTGCCGAGCTATTATCCGCGATGTTGTCCACCGCTTTAAAAAGGTAATCGATGAAGCGGGAATCCACTATCTCCAGCGCGGCGTGAAAGCTGCTTACGCCGGCAGCAATTTCGGCAAGCGAGATGGCCGAACCTGATAGTTCCCGACCGGTCGTCACGGCAATTTCGGGTTCTACAAGCGGATGGATAAACTGCCGATGGGCGACTTCGTCCTGTGCCCGGGTTGTGGCAAACAGTACCCCGAAGTTGGGTTCACTCACCCCCATCTGCTGGCGCATTGCGGCACTGGTAAAGCCAAGTTTATAGCCGATGCCGGGGGAGCCATGCAGACTGGCCAGTTGCTCCTGAATGGCGTAACTGTCTGCGGTTTCCATCTCCGGGTGATCGTCACTCAGGGGCGACAGGGGCTGCCGCTGCTGACTAGCCCGATAGAGCCGTTGAGCCAGTTGTTGGTGCTGCTGATCGGTTAGCCTCATTTCTGTTGCCAGCCTGCACCGGTCTGATACCACCAGCCGGGGGCGGCATTGGTCACCCAGCGGGCAGCAAAAGTAGCGCGGATCTGCGCCTCCCATTCGGGGTGGTTATTGGCCCGGGCGATCTCTTTATAGAGCGCATTGCGATCACGATTCTCGGCGGCGATCAGGGGGTTCAATTTCGCCCTTTGCGGCAGCGGCAGCGCAGAAACATCACGCAGGGCGATCAGGCCGTTGGCCGCGTAACCCAGCGCCCCGGAGGCAAAATGGGGCCTCAACTGACGAAAGCGTTTTTTCATTGATGCCCGTATCGCATTGATGGCCGCAGTCTGTACATTCAGATTAGCCTCTGCCGCAGTCGCTGAGGGGATTAACCAGTCCACCGCCGGCTGTAATCGAACCGCCCAAGGGGGCATGGGAATGCCGCTGCTGGCCTGAGGTGCCTGCGAGTCAGCGGCGCCTTCAGCATCCAGAATTTCCTGAATAATCACATCCGCCGCTTTCTCCGCAGCGGCTGCAGGAAAATAGATGTTGATCGTGACGCAGGCCGACAGCAGCAGTGATGGCCACAGGGCCAGGCGCGAGACAGTCATGGTTTTCTCCCGGAAGACATCGTAATGTTCGGGTGGCCGTTTAATCTGTTCTCCAAAAACCTGCGCAGCTGGCCACCAGATAACCGTCTGTTAAGACAGTGCCAGCTTACCGGAATTCCACATTCTCTACATCCGTGGCGGCGATCAGCCGCTGGACCAGCACCTGCCAGTCTACACGCCGGTTGTGGCCCACCAGGTCGATACGCGGCCAGAGGCCACCGCCCTGAACAATATAGTATCCCTGGTCCGGACCCGTGCCGCGATCGGCGATTCCACGCATCTGGCAAACCCCCTTGGCCAGCCGACAACCGATGCCAAGACGCCGATAGCTGAAATCGTTAAAAAATCGCAATAAGGTTGATTGCAGTGCACCGCTGATGCCCCCGATAGAAGAGAGTGAATCCAGCGCCCGCTGGCTGATCTGATGTCGACCCGGGTCATTGGGTGGAGTTTGCAACCAGGCATCAAAGGCTACCGGTTGCCAGGCTTCTAACTGCAGTCCATCGATATAGCCCTCGATCCGGCCGCTAATATCTCCAAATCCAAAAGTGTGGGTGAGCAGCGCCAGGTCAAGGTTGTCGCCACGGATATCGGCAGAGAGCCGGGGTACCAGGCCAAACAGGTTTTCGATGGTCAGCCGCGACAGACTCAGATTGCCGTCAAAGACATTCAAATCAATAGCGCCATCCACTTCTATCTTGCCCCCCCGGTAGTGAACTGCTGGCACCCTTGCGGCCAAAGTACCGGCCATTTCCGGCCAACCCAGGGCGGCGGTAATTGGCGGCAGACTCACCGGGGTCAGCCGAGCCCCCAGGGTCAGGGCAAGCTCATCGGTTCCCAGTCGGTCGATGACCACTTTTGCTGCGGTAAAATTGCCGTCAAACAGTGTTATTGGTGAGAGATCCAGAGTTAATTGCGAAGGGATAAAACGCAACTGGCTACTGCCCTGACCAAAGGGTAAGCGGTAAAGCTGTAACGCCCGCCAATGGACATCACCCTCGCTGGGTTGGTGGATTCCCTGCCAGGGCAGGTTAGCGGAGAGGCCGGATACGGAAAACCGCTGCTGTTGGTCGATCAGGTCGATGTCGTGTAGCTCTAGCGCCAGAGAAGTAATACCCCGATCCTGATGATAGGACCCCCGGCCGCTCAACCGCCCACTCGCCTGCAGGTCACCGATCAGGCTATCGACCAGCCAGGGCTGCAGATAAGTCTGGTAACTGTTCTCCAAACTCTCTACCCGCACCCGGCCATAGGCCGTGACCAACTCTGGTTGGTCCATGGCTAGCATCACCTCGCCACCGGCGCTTAATTCAAAATAGCCCGCGTGCTGATAACGGCTGGTAAAACGGAGTCGCTGGTCGCTCGGCCACCAACTCCCGTTTAATGCCAGTTGGGGGCCGTTTTGCCGCCACGTCAGGTAGAGGGGATTGAGAAACAGATCAGCTGCCAGCAACTCAGCGCTGCTGCGAAACACCCACTCTTCACCCCTGATTTCTGCGGAAACGGTGATATCAGCACTGAAATTCTCACCAGCATTCATCCCCAGCTCATCGCTAAAGGCAAAGTCTCGCAGCGAAAAAGAAGTCAGGAGACGGGACGGCTGAGTATTATTGGCGGTGAGGGTGGCACGGCCTGTCAGCGAACCGGTAGAGAAGGTCGGCAGCCTGGAAAACTGTTTGGTGCCTACTGCCGATAACAGTCGTTGCAGGGTGTCACCACGGAGCTCATCCCACGCCACCTCCAACCGGGTGTGGAGAATCTCACCGCTGGACCAGTCGATGCGAAACCCGAGCAAGGCTTGTAACGGCTGTCGGTTCATACCCTCCCCGACGTAAAAGTTCGACAGCAGTGACTCGCACTGCAACACCCCGGGGGCGGTACTGAACCGTTGGCAGGTAAAGCGCAGTTGACGAAATGGCGTAGACCACTGCGCGACCTCCAGCTTGTCAATAGTGACCGTCAGACTGGTTTCCCCGGCAGAGAAGGCCACCTTCAGCACAATATCTTTTCCGATCCAGCCCTGACCAGCGACCTCATCAATGTGCAGGCGCAGCTGCGCAGAAGCAAACACCGCCGTAGGCAGCAGCAGGAGTAACAGACTTGCCACTCGGCGGGCTGGTTTCACTGCTCCGCCGGATGCGTGGCGCTGATTGGCAAAGCGGGTAGATAATAGAGTGCTAACCACTGATCTACAGCCGCCTTCAGGGACCTGACTAATGGAGACAACTCTCGAAACCTACCTGGTCGGCGGGGCTGTTCGCGACCGATTGCTGGGCATTGAGGTCAGGGACCGGGACTACGTGGTAGTCGGCGCCACCGCAGAACAGATGAAAGCGCTTGGCTTTCGCCAGGTTGGCGCTGACTTTCCGGTATTTCTGCATCCAGCCACCCGTGAGCAGTACGCGCTGGCTCGAACCGAGCGCAAGGTCGGGGCAGGCTATCATGGCTTTAGTGTCGATTTCAGTCCCCTGGTCACCCTGGAAGACGATTTACGCCGGCGTGATTTAACCATCAACGCGCTGGCCGAGGATGAAGCCGGAGAGATCATTGACCCCTATGGCGGGTTGAAAGATATTCAGGCGCGCAAACTGCGCCACGTCTCGCAAGCGTTTAAAGAAGACCCGGTCCGCATTCTACGTACTGCCCGGTTTGCCGCCCGCTTTGCCAACCTCGGCTTCGAAATCGCCGCAGAAACTCAGGCCTTGATGGCCGAAATGGTACGTGCTGGAGAGGCCAGTCATCTGGTCACCGAGCGGGTGTGGCAGGAGTGGGCGGACGCTTTAGCCGACCATGATCCACGGCGCTTTATTCAGGAGCTACGCCATTGCGGCGCTTACGCGATTCTTGTGCCGGAACTGGAGCAGCTATATGCCATTCATCCCGGCGTGAATTCCGGATCGGCCGGCGAGCTGGGAGAACGGGCGCTGGCGATCGCAACAACGCTGACAGACTCTGCCGAAATTCGCTTCGCAGCCCTGGTTTGCACCTCAGTAATGGCCACCTCTTTTCCCCCGGCGCAAGCGGACGCATGGATAGAGCGGTTATGCCGACGCCTGGCGGTCCCCAAAAGTTGGCAGCAATTGACGGGTCTGGCCACCGCCCACCAAACCCACTGTCACCAGGCCGAGAAACTGGATGGCGAGTCCTTGCTGCAGCTGCTGGAATCCACCGATGCCTTTCGGCGACCCGAACGGTTTGATCGACTATTGCTGACCTGTCAGGCAAGTTTGATCGCGCTGGAGCACCCGAGCGGCCAACCGAGCGTTTATCCGCAGGCCGACTACCTGAAGCAATCGCTGGCACTGGCTGCGGCAGTTCCTGTCACCCCATTGCTGGAAAAAGGCTTACGCGGTGAGGCGATAAAAGAAGCGCTGCATAACGCGCGTCTGGATGCCCTTAAAACCGGGCTGGAGATTAATTAGCGATTACTGTCACCACGCCGATAGGGGTTTACTATCCGGTCGACGAACCCTCTAAATCACCCGCAATCTAACTTTTGCACTTTGAATTGGGTGTGTATTTATATTAGAATAATCTAAATTTAAACTGACTAACCCGCTAATCAACTTTATTTTGATGGACAGCTAAGCAGATCATGGCAGCCGGCCTGACATTAAGCGTGACCGATCAATCCCCCGTCCACGATGGCGCCACCGCCAGTCAGGGACCCCTTGATACCCTGAAACTCGCCCAGGCCTGCGACCGGCTGGGATACCACCGTTACTGGATCGCCGAACATCATAATACTTCTGCCTACGCCAGCCCCTGCCCGGAGATACTGGTAGGCCATGTTGCCCAGATCACTTCCAACCTTCGTGTCGGCACTGGCGGGGTAATGTTGACCCATTACAGCCCACTTAAGGTGGCCGAGACTTTTCGCATGCTATCGGTGTTACATCCCGGCCGAATTGATCTCGGAGTAGGTCGCGCCCCGGGGGGTGACCCGCTGGCGACGGCGGCACTTTCCTATCCCCGTCAACAGGTTGACCCGCAGGCCTATCCCTATCAGGTTTATCAAATCATGGGGCACCTGTTTGACAACCTGCCGGAAGACAACCCTTTCAAGGCGCTGGAAACGGCCCCCAGCGCACCTGAAAATCCGGAAATATGGATGCTGGGTTCCAGCGACGGTAGTGCCGCCATGTGCGGCCAGTTGGGGGCCGCCTTTGCGCTGGGACTGTTCATCGGCACTCATGAACGGCCCGCCGCGATCATCGACCAGTATCGCGACGCCTTCGTTCCTTCAGCGGCCCTCCCCCAACCCCGACACCTGGTCGCAGCAGCGGTCACCTGCGCAGCAACCCGGGAGGATGCGTTGCGCATCGCCGGGACCCGGGCAATGTGGATTTTTAAGGCCCTCTATCTGGGCCAATTAATACCGCTGCCCTCGCCCGATGAAGTTGAACGCTACTACGACCAGTTCAATGACACTGAAAAAGCGGGATTTCAACAGCAACTCGATAACGCGGTGATCGGTACCCCCGATGACTGCCGTGACCAGCTCCATGCGCTGGCAGAGACCTATGATTGCAATGAAATCAGTGTGGTATCTGTCACCTATCACTTCAAAGATCGGTTAAGAAGTTATGAGTTACTCGCGGAGGCTTTTGGATTAACCGGGTAATTCCGGCGGTGGACTGCGGGTCACTGTAAACAAGATTGCTGCCCCCGCGGTCAAACCGGACGAATCAATAAACAATTTCTAATCTCAAGAGGAGACATCTACTATGGATTTCATGAACATAACCCGAGCAATCGGTGAATACGTCAACGGTTGGCAGGTCAAGTACAAGGTGGATGGTGTGGAACATCAGCCCTTTTTTGGTTTATCCACTTACGAGGATGCATTAAAGAGATGCATTCTGGCCCGTAATGACCTCTATCTGGAGTACGGATTTCCGCGGGCTATTCAGATTCGCGAACTGGCACTTGATGCCCGCTCTGCCCGCAGCAATACCGGCTGGGCCGGTATCTACCAGCGCACCGAAGTAAGCCGAAGCGGCGCGGAGACCGAAGTATTGTCTATCTCGCTGCGTAACCTGCATAACGGCAATGCCACCAACACCCATTTGCGTATCAATCGCTTTGACAGTTACGACGAGTGTCTGGACGAGGCGTTAAAAATGCGCAGGGAAAATGCGCAGGCCTATAACGCCATTGTTCGCGAATACGACCGACTCAATGCCATTGAGGCAAATAAATTGATGGAACTTGAGGTGACTACCCTGAAACCCCATTTACAACAATTAAAGGGCCGTGACCCGGAACGTTGGCAGACAGCATTAGCCGCCAGCGGGATCACCATTCCGACGGGACATCAACGAGCCAGAAGCTAGGAACCTGCCGGAATTGAGGGGCGAATGCGAGCAAGCGGGGCGGCAGCGATTAACCCCGCAAAATTAGAGCGTGTGACGCAGATCACCGGTCGCAAGCCCTCGCAGTGGCGCTGAATAATCCCTGGTCAGCGCCATCACCTTGAACACCTCGCCCATGCCGCCAGGCAATAACAGCTGCTTCACGGGAGCGAGCAGTTCAGCATAACCTGCCCCCTCGCTTATCTCTGCCAGCTGCTCCAGAATTCCGCAGTTGATCAGAAACTTTGCCTGGGTGGTAAAACCGGCGACTTCCATCCCAGCCGAGTGCGCGACCTCCGCCAAGGCGGTAAAGTCGACGTGGGCCGTCATGTCCTGAAGTCCCGGATAGCGCAGGGGATCATCAGCCGCTGTGTGACGAAAATAGCAGAGAAAAGTGCCTTCCCGGCGTTGCGGGTGGTAATACTCAGCGCGGCCATAGCCGTAATCGATCAATAACACCAGGCCCTCCTCAATCACCTCTGCAAGTGACCCTAACCACTTTTCCGCAGCGGGGTTTACCTCGGTATGGTAGCCATCCGGCAGATCCATTCCCGCAAAGCGTTCGGTAAGCGAGGAGTCATGCAAAGGCTGGCTGGTTAATTGCAATTTCGCTCCGTCAACGGTAACCACAATCCGTGACCAGCCGGTCTCGGTTTTAATCACCCGCTCCACCGGCAAAGCGTCAAGAAGCTCGTTGGCGATCACGACACCCCGGTAAGGGTAAGGGGGCGCCTGCAACCACCTGACTCGTTCGATAAGATGCGGTAACCGGTGAGTCAGGAGCTCCCGCTGCTGACGGCACAATTCCGGGCTACGCTCAACAATATCGTAACCTGCGGGCAGCGCATCAAACTGCTCCAGTGCGCTCAGAACTTCTACTGCCAGGGCCCCACTACCGGCGCCAACTTCGAGGAGTCGCCAATCCGGATGGGGGGTTATCACCTCTGCCAACTGAACGGCAAGACAGCGACCGAAAAACGGGGTCATTGTGGGTGCAGTAACAAAATCTCCCTGCGGACCAAATATTTCAGCCCCAGCCGTGTAATATCCCCAATCGGGGTGATAGAGCGCAGTCTCCATGTAGTGCTCAAAGCTTACCCCGCCTTCGGCCAGGATCTGCTCCATCAGCAAATTCTGCAACCGCTCGGACCGTAAAATTTCATCAGCGGCGGGCTGGTTATCTGTGTGCATCCATTTCCAAGCCAGTACAGTAAGACAGCGGAAACAAAGTAGCGTAACGGTGACGATTACGGTCTCTGATTCACGGTAGAATAAGC
>JAYNPV010000075.1:0-11554 GCA_038113925.1 Gammaproteobacteria bacterium
TGCAGGAAGACCAGCGTACTTCGGCGCCCAGTGCGGTCAGGGTTTCGATCAGCACCGCAGTCTGGATGGTCATATGCAGACAACCGACGATACGGGCACCTTTCAGGGGCTGTTCGGCAGCGTATTCAGCGCGCAGGGCCATTAACCCCGGCATTTCACTCTCGGCGATAACGGTCTCTTTACGGCCCCACTCCGCCAGTGAAATATCGGCGATACGGTAATCGGCTTTGTCAGCGTCTATCGGTGCGATGGAACTCATGATTTTTCTCCAGTAATCAGGTCAGGCGCTCAGGCCACAGAGGGAATGTCGCCACTCAGGCCGGCAGCATCACGCAGCGCCGCCGCCTTGTCAGTGCGTTCCCAGGTCAACTCTTGTTCGGTACGCCCAAAATGGCCATAAGCCGCTGTTTGAGCGTAGATAGGTCGTAACAGGTCCAGCATCTGCACGATCCCCTTCGGCCGCAGGTCGAAATGCTCGCCGATCAGTTGCACGATTCGCGCCTCGGAAATCTGCCCGGTGCCGAAGGTCTCCACCGAAATAGAGGTGGGCTGGGCCACCCCGATGGCGTAAGAGACCTGAATTTCACAACGATCAGCAATGCCCGCTGCGACGATATTTTTTGCCACGTAACGTCCGGCGTAGGCCGCCGAACGATCTACCTTGGATGGATCCTTACCGGAAAAGGCCCCGCCGCCGTGGCGGGCCATACCGCCGTAGGTATCGACAATAATTTTGCGCCCGGTAAGACCACAATCACCCACCGGACCACCGATGACAAACCTGCCGGTCGGGTTAATCAGGTACTGGGTGTCGGCGTTCAACCAGTGGGCGGGTAACACGGGTGCGATGATCTCATCGCGCACCGCTTCGACCAGCTCGTCATGACTCACCGACTCATCATGCTGGGTAGACAGCACCACCGCGTCGATACCCACGGGCTTGCCGTCTTCATAACGAAAGGTGACCTGACTTTTGGCGTCTGGCCGTAACCAGGTTAACCTGCCGCTGTGGCGCACTTCCGCCTGCTGTTTTACCAGACGGTGAGCATAGGTGATCGGGGCCGGCATGAGAACGTCGGTCTCATTGGAGGCGTAACCGAACATCAGACCCTGGTCACCGGCACCCTGCTCCAGATCAAGACCTTCACCTTCGTTGACACCCTGAGCAATGTCATCGGATTGCTGATCAATCGCGGTAAGTACCGCACAGGAACGGTAGTCAAACCCCAATGCCGATGAGTTATAGCCGATACCTTCGATGGTATCGCGGGCAATCTGCTGATAATCAACGATTGAATTCGACGTGATTTCGCCGGAAATCACCACCAACCCGGTATTCACCAGGGTTTCACAGGCGACCCGAGAAGCGGGGTCACCGGCTAACAGGGCATCCAGCACCGCATCCGAAATTTGATCAGAGACCTTGTCGGGATGGCCTTCGGATACGGACTCGGAGGTAAAAAGGTTTTTATGGGTCATACCATTAACATTCCATTAGATTGATGGTGGCTGTTAGGCGGGGTTTGGTTCGAAAAAAACCGCTAATTAAACCATATTAACAACCTGGCTGCACCGGCCTGACACGACTTAACGCTTGATCGGTGACCAACCAGTCCAGTCGGATATCCCAGGGTTGGGATTCGATTTTTCTGACCTGCTGGAATTGGTAACCCACCCCGATCAGTGTCGGACTCAGGGCGCTGTCGGCCACATTTTCCAGGGTTCTATCGTAATAACCGGCACCCATTCCCACCCGATTACCGGCGCTATCCATAGCCACCAGTGGCATCAGTATTATGTCCAGTTGGGCGGCACGCAAACGGTCTCCTGGCGGCTGCGCCGGCTCGGGAATCCCGTACCGATTGACCACCAGCCGGCTGCTTCGAGTGTAACGGCCAAACTCCATTCGTTTTCCGGGAGGGGTCGCCAGCACCGGCAGAAAGACCCATTTACCCATCTGCCAACAGCGATGAATAACGGGCGTCAGATCTATTTCACCGGCGGTAGGCCAGTAAACCGCCACACGCCGCGCCCTTCGAAAAACCGCGCTGGAAATAAGATGGCGACCCAACCGGATGGCGGCAACCTGCCTTTGCAGGGGACTCAAGTGTTGTCTGAGCTGGCGAATTTCCCGCCGCGCGGCGGATCGATCTTCTCGGGAAATCTGCCGGTCGATGGGCCGCCGATCGGGTGAGGGGCTCACCATCCGTCAAAGAGGGCGGCACCCACCATTAACGCCGCCGCAGAGCTCGACCTTGAACCCAAAATAAAGGGTGGAAACGGGTGCGGACAAATCAGGCTTCCTGAACAATCCAGGTATGCACACCATTGGCCGTGTAGTCTCCTATCGAACAAAAAGTGGTTCAAGAATTACATATCTGCTCTCGAACGCCACAGTGGGTACCATTACACTAGCTTTCGGATAATATTATCCACCCTTTAGAGAGTGAAAGGGAAACTTCCTGCCGCTTATTTCTCCCGTCAGGGAGTTAACCACCCAGCGGCAGCCCGGCAGCGACCGGCAAAACCGTATCGAGGCGCTGCTGCATTTCAGCCACGCGACCCAGACTGCGCTCATAGCGTTTGTTGGCGGCATTGGCTTTGAGCAGGTCGTTGGCCATGTTCAGCACGGCGAGCACCATTAACCGGTCCGCGCCCAGGGTTTTGTTCCCATCCCGCATTTCGGCCAGTTTCTGATTCGCATAAATCGCGGCGGCCTTTAACTGTTCGCGCTCCTCCGGCTCACAGGCAATGACATACTCCTGATTGAGAATTCTTACCGGCACACTTTGTTGATCCGCCACCATTACTCGCGCTCCATCATTTTCAGACGAGATATCATTGCCTCCACTCGGGTACGGGCACTCTCGGTTTTTTCAACCAGCTTGGCGCGCTCGTCGACCAGACTCTGGTGCTGCTCACGCAAAGTATCATTTTCACGACTCAGCGCACCAACCTGTTCGACCAGAGTATCAATTTGACGCTCCAGCTGATCCAGATCCAGAGACGCGGCAGGGGGTTTCGTTGACTCGCTCATAGCAGCTCCTCGGTCGAACAGCGCCTGTTGGTTAGATAGTGATTGCCATTATTCACGAAGTCTAAAAATTAACCAGCGATAATTCGGCTTGGCGAATGTCGCGGCAGTGACGAATGCTAGACTTTCTGATGAACGGTGAATGAATCCGGAAACAAAGCCATTTTAGGCCGACGCCATGGGCGCTGCAAACGCTAACCACAGGTTTATCCCCTCGATGCATGAATCAGACTACGAATCCATCCTACACCAGTGGCTGGGCAGGGTAACCACTTCCGAGATGGCAGAAATGGATGGCTTTATCTGCGGCCTGATTGCCCGCCGCGCGCCCCCGGAGCAGCTCTTTGATCTACTGTTTGCCGATGAGTCAGCAACGGAAGAAGAGCTTCACCAGTGCACCGTCGCGATGAACCTGCGCTATCAGCAACTCGCGGACTTTAGCGACTTGTTCGTGCCGCTGATTGTCGATGACGACCAGCCGCTGTCGGCCCAGGCCGCTTCGCTGGCCACCTGGTGTTATGGCTTTCTGGCGACCCTGGGTGATCAGCAGGAACTCCGCGATCAGCTGAGCGACGAAGGCTTGGAATCGCTACAGGACCTGCTATCCATCAGTCAGATCGCCACAGATGAAATCGATGACGAAGAGGAAAATGCGTTTGTCGAGGTATTCGAGTACGTCAGAGTAGCCGCCAGCATGGTGCTCGCCGATCTGGCACCGCCGCCGCCCGACGACGATGAGCCGATCCTCCATTAACAGGCCGCTCAACGGCCGGAGTCTGAAAAACCGATGAAAAAAAGCGAATTTACGCGCCGTCGTCGCCGACTACTCGAGGAAATTGACGACGGCATAGCCATCCTGGCGACCAACCCCCACCATCACCGTACTCATTCCAGGTCGGGATGATGGGGAATACGTGCTCT
The DNA here is from genome assembly GCA_038113925.1 of Gammaproteobacteria bacterium. Lineage (GTDB taxonomy): Bacteria > Pseudomonadota > Gammaproteobacteria > Immundisolibacterales > Immundisolibacteraceae > QNFC01. The sequence continues at coordinate 3,956 of JAYNPV010000075.1, forward strand.
TCTGTCGTCCTAAAGATCCATTAAGGGAAACCTGGGACGGTCGCCGGGCCGGACAGGCGGGCGCTTGCGCTAATTTCGGTGCTGACCAGTCTTTTGATATTGCGGAACTCGACCAGCAGATGCCGGAGCTGCTGAAAAACCGCCAGCGGGTTTATTACAGCATTGGCAAACAGCCAGAATTCGATAACCGGGTTATGTCCTGGGTTAATGAATTGCGCGGTCAGGTCAGGGCCGGCGTCAATACCCCCAACGAATTTATCTCGCTCGACCATCTCCTCCATGAACACCGGCTGTTCAAAAGTGCCGCCGAAATTGCCGCCATGCGCACCGCCGGCAAAATCAGTGCCGCCGCCCATCTTCGAGCCATGCAGACCTGCAAACCGGGAATGATGGAGTACCAGCTCGAGGCGGAGATGCAGCACGAATTCATCACTAACGGGGCCCGCGCCCCTGCCTATAACTTCATCATCGGGGGGGGTGCCAATGGCTGCATCCTTCACTATGGCGAAAACGATCAGAAGCTCCGCAGCGGTGACCTGGTGCTGATCGATGCCGGGGCAGAGTATGACTACTACGCGGGAGACATTACCCGCACATTTCCGGTCAACGGCCGCTTCAGCGACAATCAGCGGACGCTCTACGAACTGGTACTTGAAGCGCAGATCGCGGCCATCGCCGCGGTGGCCCCCGGTAACCACTGGGATCAACCCCACATCGCCGCGCAGACGGTGATTATTAACGGTCTGCTGGAGCTGGGAATTCTCCAGGGCAGCCTCGAGGAACAGCTCGAAAGCGGTGATTTCAAACGCTTCTTCATGCATCGTACCGGCCACTGGCTGGGCATGGATGTCCATGATGTCGGTGACTACAAAATTGATGATCAATGGCGTCTGCTGGAAGCCGGTATGGTCACTACGGTGGAACCGGGCATCTACATTGCCGCCGGCAGTGAAGGGGTTGATAAACAGTGGTGGGACATCGGCATTCGCATCGAGGACGATGCTCTGGTCACCCGTGACGGTTGCGAGATTTTTACCGGCGATGTGCCTAAAACCATCGATGAAATCGAAGCAATCATGCAGAACTGATGCACAGCTGTGACCTGGTTATCGTGGGCAGCGGCCCGGTCGCCGGGACAGTGGCGGCACTGCTGGCGCAGCACCCCTGGCAGATCACCCGGGTGGGGGTCTCCCCACCCGCCAGCGGCAGTCGCGCCATCGCCCTTAATCACAGCTCCCGGCAGCTGTTTGATTCCCTGGGTTGGTGGGAGCCCATCGCGCGTCAGGCGGGGCAGATTCGCCAGATAGAAGTCTCGCGCCAACACGAGCCGGGTAAAACTCACCTCCAGGGAACCGATATCGACGCCGCAGAACTCGGTTGGGTAATACCCGAAGAACAGCTGCTGACTATCATCAACGAAAAATTGGGCGGCCTCCCCAATCTGCAATCAATATCGGCAACCCCTGCCGCACTGACTCCGGGGGAAACATCCATCACCCTGGGTCTGGATAGGGGAAGCCCGGTCACCTCGCGCCTGATAATCGGCGCCGATGGCGCTGCTTCCAACCTGCGTCATCTGGCGGCATTACCAGTGAGTCGGCATGATTTCCAGAGTATCGCTATCTGTGCGGCCATCACCTCGAGTCAGCCCCACGATTACCGCGCCTGGGAACGCTTCACCGACAGCGGACCCATCGCATTGTTGCCGCTCCCCGGTGCAGATCACTACTCGCTGGTCTGGTGCGTTGATGCCCAGGACGCGGAGCCGCTATTGAGCTGTGATGAAAGCGAGTTTATTCGGCAACTTCAACAGGCGTTCGGCCACCGCGCCGGGCGCTTTACCGGGGCAGTGGAGCGCTCAGCCTATCCATTGAGCCAGCAGGTCTGCAGGATTCCCGTGGCCGACCGGTTGGCCCTGGTGGGTAGCGCGGCCCGCCATATTCACCCCGTGGGCGGACAGGGGCTGAACCTGGCCCTGCGCGACCTGTCGGTACTGGTTGGTCTGATCAATCAGGCTGGCCGCCAGCAGGGGGACCCCGGCAGTTCGGCGCTACTGCAGCGTTACTGCGATCTGCGCCGGGGCGACTGGCGGGCCACTGAGCAGTTTGCCCGCCACCTGCCGGGACTGTTCGCGCGGCGCCAGCTACCCCTGTCCCTGGGGCGAAACCTTGCGCTTACCGCCCTGGAAATTATCCCCCCGTTGCGGCGCGCCTTTGTCCGCAGGGCGGCAGGGCAGCTTGGTTTTCACCCTTTCGATCACCACTAAACCGAACTCTCCTGCGCATGGCCGACATTAGTCACGACATTATTATCGCCGGCGGCGGCATCACCGGCTCCACCCTGGCCCTGGCCCTGGCCGCGCAGGGCTATCGACCGGCATTGATCGATCGCCAGCTCAACGATCACCGCGAGGCAACGGGCGATGAACCCGCCAGCCTGAGAGTCAGTACCATTTATGCGGGGGAACTTAATGCCCTGCAGCGTCTGGGGGTCAGGTGCGCCAATGAAGCCCCTGATCGACAGGGAGGCGATTTTCAGCGCATGCACATCTGGGAGTCAGGAACCCGCGCTGCGATAACTTTCGATGGTGCGACGATCGGTCAGAACCGGCTCGGCTCGGTGATCGAAAATCGGCTCCTTATCGGTGCGTTACTGCAGCGCCTGCAGGCCGCGGAGTGCGATTTGATAACCGCGTCCATCAAGGAAATCGCATGGTCCGAAACCGCCGTCAGTGCCACGCTGGATAATGGCCAAACCCTATCGACACCGCTGCTGGTCGCCGCCGACGGCACCGAATCCTTTATCCGTCGCCGGGCAGCACTGGATATTGTCCGCCGGGATTATCACCAGGATGCCATTGTGGCCACCGTTAAACCTGCCCGTGGGCACCAACAAACTGCCTGGCAAAAGTTTCTACCCGGCGGTCCAGTGGCGTTGCTGCCACTGGCAAACGGATACTGCTCCATCGTCTGGTCCACCGACCCGGACCATGCTGACCATCTGCTCGATTTGAGCAACAAGGAGTTTTGCCAACAACTGGGCGCGGCCACGGACACCCGGCTGGGAATAATCACCGAAACATCCCCACGCAGTCGCTTTCCCCTGTTTCGCCAACAGGCCCGGCGCTATATCGGCAACCGGGTAGCACTGGTGGGTGATGCGGCGCATCGCATTCATCCGTTAGCAGGAATGGGCGCCAATCTGGGCATCACCGACGCCCTGGCGCTGGCGGAACTGCTACAGGGGCCTGTCCAGGACCCGGGTAGCCCGGCTATTCTCAACCCGTACCAACGCTGGCGACTCAGCGAGGTCAACGCCTATATCGCCGCTCAGGAAGCCTTGCGTGATTGTTATCGCTGGGATACCCGGATGACGGCGGGAGTACGCGGCGCAGGGGTCGCGCTATTAAACCGCAGCACCCTGGTTAAAACGGAACTGTTACTGCGTAGCATCGGGCTAAGCGGCCATCAACCGGCGTTGATGCGCCCTTTTTTAGCCCCCGCCGCAGCGGACCCACACACCGGCCGGGCCAGCTGACGACCGGCTGACTATCGGGCCAACAACCCGGTTAACTGCTCAACCAAATGTTCACCGACCTGCTGGATGGTCGGGGTCGGGGTGGTCAGTTCATCGGCGAGCTGGGTGACGGCCAGACTTTCATAACCGCAGGGGTTGATGCGACCGAAGGGTTCCAGGTCCATATTCACATTAAGGCTCAGACCGTGATAACTACAGCCGCGCCTGACTCTTAACCCCAGGGCGGCGATCTTCGCGTGGTGCAGATAGATACCCGGCGCTCCGGCACGGCGCTGCCCATCCAGGCCCATCTCAAGCAACAGATTAATCACCGCCTGTTCCAGAGTATGAACCAGATGTTTTACCCCCAACTGCCGGCGGCGCAGATCAAGCAACAGATAACAAACCAGCTGGCCCGGCCCGTGGTAGGTAACCTGACCTCCGCGGTCGCTCTGCACCACGGCAATATCGCCCGGGTTGAGCAGGTGCTGCGGCTGACCATTGATCCCCTGGGTGAACACCGGGTGGTGCTGCAATAGCCAGATTTCATCCCTTGCATCCGCTGTCCGCTGCGCCACAAATTGCTGCATCCGCTGATGGATAGTGGTGTAGTCCTGCAACCCGTCAAACCTCTGCACCTGCAGCGGTTGGCGCTCGGTGCCGATTTCAGGGGGTGGCGCCACGCCGGACCTGCTCTATCTCAGCCTGATAAGCCGCCCACAAAACCTGCCACACCGGCCCGGGATTACCCGCACCGACTGGTTTGTCATCGAGTCGGGTAACCGGCATGATGGCTTTGGTTGAACTGCTGATGCATATTTCATCAGCGCCTCGCAACTGCTGCTCACCCACCGGAACCTCGGCCACCGAAATACCCTGTCCCCGGGCGAGCGTCAGAATACGTTCCCGAGTGATGCCATGAAGCAGCTGCTCACCCGCCGGTGGCGTGAGCAGGCGACCCTGACTGACAACGAAAACGTTACTGGCAGCTCCCTCGGTGAGCAGGCCGTCGCGCAGCAGCAGGGCTTCGTCGGCACCAGCATCGACCGCCTGCTGGCGCAGCATGACATTGGCAACGAGCGATGTGGTCTTGGCGTGACAGTAGTTCCAACGAATATCACTGGCGGTAATCGCCACCAGGCCCTGTTGTAAATGTCCCTTAGACGCTGCCTGCAACGGGCGACTCATGCAGAACACCGTCGGCTCACTGTCTGGAAACGCGTGGTCCCGCGGCGCCACGCCACGGGTGACCTGCAAATAAACGGCCTGGTCATGGCTACCACAGCGTTTCACCAGCTCATCAAGCAGCTGCCACCAGTCACCATCGGCCAGGGGGTTGGCGATGCGGGTGATTTCAAGACTGCGGGTCAATCGCCGCAGGTGGGGTTGCAGCAGAAACAGATTTCCGCCGTAGGCCGGAATCACTTCGTAAACAGCGTCACCAAAAATAAACCCCCGGTCCAGTGCTGCGACCCTGGCCTCTTCCGGTGCACAGAATTCACCATTGACCCAGGCTAGCTCAGGCGCGCCTTCATGGTTACCGGAGCGTTTCTCACCCGGCCGGCTGGCCGAGTCCTGACTATTCAAACAGGCTCTCCGCCCAGTCGCCCAGTTGCTGCCATAAGCTCCCTTCCGCCACCCCTTCAAGGGCGAGTAGGGGTCGTTTGGCCAACACCTTGCCGTCGAGGGAGACCTGTAATTCGCCCAGTTCCGTGCCGGCCACCACCGGGGCAGGGATGTTATTGTCGATTTCAACCACCGCAGAAAGATCCTGTTTGCGGTCACGGGGCAGCGTCAACACCAGATCTTTCGCGATGCCCACGGCCACCGAATCCGCAGCCCCGGCATAGACCGGTGCCTGACTGCGAACCTCGCCACCCTTGAACAGGGTATGTACCTCAAAGAACCGAAAACCGTAATTGAGCAGGGTTTGAGTATCTTCAAACCGCCGGGAGTCGCTTTCGGTACCGGTGACCACGCTGATCAGGCGCATGCCGTCACGCACCGCGGACGCCACCAGGCAGTATCCAGCGGCTTCGGTGTGACCGGTTTTCAGGCCATCGACGCTGGGATCCCGCCATAACAGACGATTTCGGTTGTGCTGGCGGATGTCATTAAAGGTGAACTCCCTTTGTTGATAAATCAGGTAGCGCTGGGGAAACCGGCGCATCAGCTGCTCCGCCAACAGCGCAAGATCTCTGGCGCTGGTGTAGTGGCCCTCTGCCGGCAGACCAGTGGCGTTCTTGAACTGACTATTGACCATACCCAACTGCTTGGCGGTTGCGGTCATCAATTCGGCAAAAGCGGCCTCGCTACCAGCGATGTGCTCCGCCAATGCAACGCTGGCATCGTTACCCGACTGCACCACCATTCCGGTTAACAAATCGCCGACGCTGACCTGTTTGCCGACTTCGATAAACATGCGCGAGCCTTCTGTTTGCCATGCGCGCTTGCTGACAGTGACCTGATCATCTTCACTAATTCGGCCGGCGGCAAGTTCTTCGAACACCAGGTAGGTGGTCATAATCTTGGTCAGGCTGGCCGGCTCTATGGGCTCATCCGCATTGCTTTCCACCAACGTCTGACCGGTCTCAAAATCAAACAGTATGTGGCTGGTGGTGGCCAGTTTAGGGGCACCCGGAACCGCCGCCTGGAGTGGGGAGAGCAACCCCATCAGGATCAGGGTGATAAGCGCAATCGATCTGGCCGGGGTAATCGTCATGCCAGCGCTGTGGCCGGAATCAGGAACATATTTAGCAATCACTTACGGGGTGTCCTTTGCTGGGGAGTAGAGGCCAAGGTCTTTTAGCCGGGCAATCATCAAGGTTTCGATATCCTCGGTCACCGGGCCAACGCGGACGCGGTGCAACCGTCGGCCGTTCACTTCGACCGCAAATATCTCTACCGGTTCGACACCGGCAGCCAGCAATTTTACCTGTAGCGCCCGGGCATTCTGCGGATTCGCGAAGGCTCCCGCCTGATAATAAACGCCGTTGACAGTGGAAACCGGTTTGTTGGTTGCGGATACGGCCCCCGCTGACAGGGGCAATGCCACCACTTCCACCGGGGCACTACCAATTTGATCAATGCCCAGCTTGACTGCCGCGGCGTAGGAAAGGTCGATAATGCGCCCGGCGTGAAATGGGCCCCGGTCATTCACTTTTACCGTCACCTGACGGCCATTCTGCAGATTCCTGACCCTGGCATAGCTGGGTAACGGTAATGTTTTGTGGGCAGCGGTCATCGCGAACATGTCGTAACGCTCGCCGGTGGCAGTGGGGTTTCCGTGAAAAGCGGACCCATACCAGGAAGCATGGCCCCGTTCCCGATAGCCGAGATTGCTTGCCAGTGGCTGATAGCGTACGCCATCAATCACATAGGGGCGCGCGCAACCGCCGCAGGGCACTTCATCCCGGGGAATAGCATCAGGTAGGTTAATTAGTCCGGCGGGAACAATGGCCGGCGGCCCATCCACCGGTTTCGACTGGTAAACCCCCGGGGTGCAGCCAGCAATCAGCAGCATTACCCCTGTCAGGCGGGGAAGTAAACGACTGATAGCCAGCGTTATCGATCCTCTCGCAGGGTTTCGCTCAGCTGGAAGACAGCCATGGCGTAGAGCGGACTATGATTATACCGGGTAATCGCGTAGAAATTCTGATAGGTAGCTACCATGGTATGGCCATTTTTCTGTCCCAGGGCGAGCACAGCCGCCTGGCGGGTTGGGTCGGGTTGCTGCCTGGGCGACCAGACCACCCCCTGCTGGCGAAGTTCAGCAACCGGTGTATGCGGTTTATAGCCGCGGTCAATCAGCGCGTCATCAGCTGAATGGGGGTAACTGACATAATCGAGCACCGGCGCACCCGGCTGCCAGCCATGAACAGCCAGATAATTGCCGACGCTGCCAATGGCGTCAGCCACATTGTGGACCAGATCACGACGACCATCGTCATCAAAATCCACTGCATAGTGCTGAAAACTGGTGGGGATAAACTGCGGTATGCCGATGGCACCGGCATAGGAACCCACCGCCTCACGGGGATCCTGACCCTCTTCCCGGCTGATGATAAGAAAAGCCCTCAATTC
>JAYNPV010000076.1:0-2949 GCA_038113925.1 Gammaproteobacteria bacterium
CCCAGGGTCATGCCCACCAAGCCGCTACTAAACACCATGCCCAGAGTTTCAGGGGTTAATTGCCAGCTGCGGGAGATTTCGGGGGCAGCAAAAGCGATCGCCAGCAGGTCGAAACCGTCTAGAAAATTGATCAGCCAGCAGAGCAGAATCACCCTAATCTGCAACCAGGATACCGGTCGCCGGTCGATTGCCTGCTGCAAGCTGATGGACGACTCCGGCAAGGTTAACTCCCCGCCAATCGAGCCGCCCAACGTTGAGCGAGCCAGTCAGCCATGACCCAGCGCATGCCTTCGTAGGCGGCACAGATCCTTATGCGTTCACGGCCGGGGATCAGTTTTAATTTTCGTGCGCTAACCCCGGTGTGATCAGCGCGGCCGATCCACACCGTGCCGACGGGTTTTTCTTCGCTGCCGCCCTCGGGGCCGGCAACGCCGGTCAGGCTCAGGGCAATATCCGCATTTAACCGTCTGCGGGCACCTTCGGCCATCTGCTTGGCCACCTCTTCGCTGACCGCGCCACACCGGGCCAGATGTTCTTCGTCAACTCCCAGCAGTTCGATTTTGCTGCTATCGGAGTAACTGATCACGCCGCCGCGATAATAATCTGAAGAACCTGCCTTGTCGGTAAGCAGTTTGCCCACCCAGCCACCGGTGCAGGATTCCGCCGTGGCAAAGGTATGGCCCTGCTCCTTTAGAAACTCGGCGAACAGATCGGGGATAGTGACCGGTTGAAAGTCAACCAGCGAATCACTGAGGTTATCGACCACGAACCGGCGTAGGCTACGCAGTTTGTTTTCATCGGAATCGTAGAGTTTGATTTCCACTTCGGGGAACAGAGCGCGAAAACCCAATTCACCGTGTTGCCGTTCCCAGGGTTTCAGCGCTGCGGCCAGTGTCGATTCGCCGATGCCAAAAAAGTGGATGAATTCATGATCCGGCTTGAGGGCATCAGCGACCGTGCTCAGGTACTGATCGATCATGGGTTTAAGTTCCCGTGGTGGGCCGGGCAGGGCGACAATGCGCTTACTTTTTCCGCCTCGGGTGAGGAGGGTTTCAAACCCGGGTGCGGTGCCGTTGGCGTTTGGCAGAATCTCTGCCCCTTCTGGAAATAGCGCCTGTTTGCGATTGTTGTCGGTCAATTCGATGCCGAACTGCTGAAATTTATCCGCAATATCCTTCCAGCTGGGCTCGTCAAACACCTGCTCAACACCGGCCATACTGGCCACAACTTCACTGGTCAGATCGTCTTCAGTGGGGCCCAGGCCACCACTAATAAACAGCGTATCGCTTTTTTCCAGTGCGGTTTCCATTGCCCACACCAGGTCCTCGCGGCGATCGCCCGTGGTTAACATCAGCTGTACCGCATAACCGGCCTCTCCGAGCAGGTGTGACAGGGTGGCGCTGTTGCTGTCTACCAACTCACCCCGTAACACCTCTTCCCCGGTACTTAATATTGAAGCCGTGCCGACGCTGCGAACCATACTGAATTCCGTTTTGTTGTGATTGGGTCCCGTGAACGGGAGACCCTTGACCATGAGCGGGCGATTAATGTCTCCAGCGAGTATGCCTGTCGATTCGAGGGCGCGTAAACTGGCAAATTTAACCCATTGGCTGGAGTTTCGGGTGCAAGATTTGGCGTCTAATTCTATTCCCACCATTGTCATCACCGGCCCTACGGCCAGCGGGAAAACCGCATTGGCGCTGGCGCTGGCGGATCGATTTCCCTGTCAATTGATCAGTGTGGATTCGAGCATGGTTTATCGCCAGTTAAGTATCGGCTCCGCCAAACCTGACGCTCAAACCCTGCAACGATATCCCCATCGTCTGGTCGACATTCGCGATATCAATCAGCCCTATTCTGCGGGCGATTTTGTGGGCGATGCCCGGGCGGCCATTGCCACGGCGACCGCAAACCGGAAAATCCCGGTGCTGGTGGGTGGAACCCTGCTGTACCTGCGGGCACTGTTCCAGGGACTGGCGGCGTTGCCTGCTGCCGATCCGGCGATTCGGGCCGCGCTGGAGGCAGAGGCAGCGGAGTCAGGTTGGGATCACCTTTATCAGCAACTGCAACAGGTCGATCCCGAGGCCGCCAATAAAATTGCCCCGGCAGATCGTCAGCGCATACAGCGCGCCCTGGAGGTTTATCGACTTACCGGCAAGGCGATGAGTGATTGGCAGTCAGAATCCCGGCAGGCGCAGCGGCCCTCACCACTGAAGTTTATCCTTACCCCCCCGGATCGGGCGGTTTTGCACCGCCGCATTGCTGAACGTAGCCAGCAGATGCTGGCTGAGGGGCTGGTGGCAGAAGTCCGGTTGATCCGTGACCAGGGGTTTTCTGAACAGAGCCCGGCGCTGCGAGCGGTGGGGTATCGGCAGGTGCTTGAGCACCTTGATGGGCAGCTTGAAGAATCAGCGCTGCCGGAACGAATCACCATTGCCACCCGCCAGTTAGCTAAAAGGCAGTTGACCTGGTTACGCAGCGAGCCGGCAGGTTTCTGGTTTGATCCGCTGGCCGTCGCTACACTAGAGCGGGTCACCCGCATCGTGTTGGAAGCTGTCGGTAAAACCCTGGGTAAATAAACTCTGATACGGTTTGATTCCGGTCAGCAATTTTTGCCCGCTCATCGCTATAATATGTCGCGCCGAACTGTTGAGGCCATTTGTGAGTTAGAGGAATTAACAATGAAAAAAAGTCAGGGGTTGCAAGATCCGTTTCTGAACACCCTCCGTAAAGAAAAAGTCCCCGTGTCCGTATTTCTGGTGAATGGCATCAAACTGCAGGGGCAGATAGACGCCTTCGATCAATATGTGGTGGTGCTTAAAAATTCGGTATCGCAGATGGTTTACAAGCACGCGATCTCAACAGTGGTGCCTGCGCGGAATATCAAGATTCCTACGATTACCGATGATGAAGATAAGAGTAACGAGCCGGATGTTGTTGCCGGCGTCG
>JAYNPV010000076.1:2959-11421 GCA_038113925.1 Gammaproteobacteria bacterium
CAACAGCGACCTCGAAGAGTCGCTAGAGCTGGTGCGCGCCACCGGGGCCACCATTGTCGAGGTGGTCAGAGCACCCCTGACGGGGGTTGATGCCAAACATTTTGTCGGCAGTGGCAAGGTCGATGAGATTATTGCCGCTGCTCATCAGTACTGTGCAGACACCATCATTTTTGATCAGCCCCTCGCTCCCGGCCAGGAACGCAATCTGCAGCGCTCACTGAACTTGCCGGTGGTCGACCGAATTGGACTTATCCTGGACATTTTCGCGCAGCGGGCGCGCAGTTACGAAGGCAAATTACAGGTTGAGCTGGCGCAGTTGCGGCACCTCTCCACCCGGCTGGTTCGCGGCTGGACCCATCTGGAGCGTCAGAAAGGCGGTATCGGGCTGCGCGGGCCAGGTGAGAGCCAGCTTGAAACTGACCGACGGCTGGTCCGCGACCGGATAGCCCTGCTACGCAGGCGTCTCTCCCGCGTGCATCGCCAACGGGGACAAAATCGCGCTCGTCGTGCCAGGTCCGAGCTGCCAACGATTTCCCTCGCCGGTTATACCAATAGTGGTAAATCGACCCTGTTTAATCGGTTAACCGGCGACCAGGTGTTCTCGGCTGACCAGCTATTTGCGACGCTGGACCCGACCATGCGAAAGGTCGAGTGGCCGGGTTGTGAGCCGCTGGTACTGGCCGACACCGTCGGATTTGTCCGTGATCTTCCCCATGACCTGATAGACGCCTTTCAATCAACCCTGGAAGAAGTCAGCGGGGCCCAATTAATATTGCATGTGGTGGATAGCGCCCGTGAAGACCTGCACGAATTGCGCCAGGAAGTGAATCAGGTGCTGGCCCAAATTGGAGCCAGTGAGGTGCCGCAACTGCTGATTAAAAACAAAATTGATCTGCTTGATCGCTCGCCATCAATAGAACGGGATGATGAGGGGAAATTGCGCACTGTCTGGTTGTCCGCGCTTACCGGTGAGGGAATCGATCTGCTGCAGCAGGCGATCACCGAACTGTTGACGCAGAACTGGCAGTGCTACCAGCTGGAACTGCCCTCGGTTGATGGTGCGGTACGGGCAGCCATTCATCGTCTGGGTCGTTTGTTGGGGGAGCGCTTTGACGAGCAGGGTGGCTGGCGGGTGCAGTTTGAAATGGCTCCAGCAGATTACCAGCGGTTGCTGGGCGGTCACCGGGGATAAAACAGAAGCTGCTTAACGGTTGTCTAATATTTCGGCGAAATATGTGACAATGTGCAGACATTCAGCGGTCGATACCGTCGATCTTCCTCAGCACTGCTGATAATCCCGTGTAAACAAGCTAATAATCCGGAGAAATTCATGGCCTGGAACGAGCCTGGCAATTCAGGTGATCGCGACCCCTGGGGTGACCGAGGTGGCGATGGTCCGCCCGATCTCGATGAAGTAATGAAAAACCTGCAGAAAAAAGTCAGCGGTATATTCGGTGGCGATAAAGGCGGTGCGGGGGATGCGGGTGGCCAATCAGGCGGTTCGTCTTCGGGCGTGCTGATCGGCGGGCTGCTGGTGGCGCTAATTATTTGGGGCTTTACCGGCCTGTACCGAATTCATGAAGGTCAGCAGGGCGTAGTGTTGCGATTTGGTGAGTTTCGTTCAATTTCCGAGCCTGGGCTGCATTGGCATATCCCCACCCCGATTGAATGGGTGGAAGTGGTTGATCTGGGCCAGTTGCGAGCGGTGGAGATTGGTTATCGTGAAAATACCCGCACGGGTCAAGTGGGGGTCGTACCCCGGGAATCCCTGATGCTGACTCGCGATGAGAACATTATTGACATTAAATTTGCGGTTCAGTACCGCGTGCGCGATGCCAAGAACTACCTGTTTAATGTTCGCGATCCCGAAGGCACCCTGCAACAGGTAGCCGAGTCCGCGATCCGCCAGCAGGTCGGGCAGAATGATATGGACTCCATACTTTCCAAAAATCGTCAGCAGGTATCCGATGCGGTTGCCGCGACCATTCAGGAGCTGCTGGATCTGTACCAGAGTGGTTTGCTGGTAATCAGTGTAAACATGCAGGACGCCCAGCCGCCCGAGCAGGTACAGGCAGCTTTTGCCGATGCGGTGAAAGCCCGGGAAGATAAACAGCGCCTGATCAATGAAGCCGAAGCGTATCGTAATGAGGTGTTGCCACGGGCCAGTGGTGAAGCGGCCCGTATCCTGGCAGAAGCAAACGCTTACGAAGCCACTCTGGTGGCCAATGCCCGCGGTGTGGCATCGCGCTTTACGTCTTTGCGAGAAGCCTATGAGAAGGCGCCTGAGGTCACCCGCCAACGCCTTTATCTGGAGACCATGGAAGAAGTGCTGAGCAGTAACCGTAAGGTAATGATCGAGGGTGACGCGGGCAATAATATGCTCTACCTGCCGCTGGATCAGCTGATCAAAAAAGGTGAAAACGTCAACGGTAATAATGTCAAAAGCATCAATCTGTCCCCATCGCGAGCCAGTCAGCCGATGACATCGAGTTCAAGGCCACGGACAGTCAGTCGCGGTCGGGAGTCACGCTAATGAGTCGCATTAATCTGATTCTGGTGCTGATTGCACTGGTAGTAATCGCTATTTCGAGCACCTTGTTTACGGTGGACGAGCGGGAAAAGGTCATACTGTTTCGTTTCGGTGAAATTGTTAAGGCCGACTACGAGCCGGGGCTTCATTTCAAATTGCCCTTTATCAATACGGTCCGGCGGTTTAATGGCCAGATTCAGACGCTGGATGCCCCGCCGGTGATGTACCAGACCGAAGAGCTAAAAAACGTGGTGGTTGACGCCTTTGTGAAATGGCGAATTGCGGATGTGAAGGCCTACTACATTGCTCTGGGCAGTGTTGATGTTAATTCGCGGCTCGGTCAGATAGTGGCCGATATCGCCCGAGCGGAGTTTGGTAAACGCACGGTGAAGGAGGTTGTCTCCAGCGCCCGAGTCGAGATCATGGACATCATGCGGTCATCCACCGACGAGAAGACCACCGTTTTTGGGGTTGAAGTGGTGGATGTGCGCCTGAAACGGGTCGACCTGCCGCCGGACGCCAGCAATTCGGTCTATGCACGGATGAGTGCAGGGCGTACGCGAGTGGCAAAAGGATTTCGCGCGGAAGGGGCTGAAGAAGCGGAAAAAATCCGCTCCGAAGCGGATAAGGACCGCTCAATAATGCTCGCAGAAGCGAATCAGCAGTCGCAGATGATACGTGGCTCGGGCGATGCCACGGCGGCCAAGATTTTTGCCGAGGCTTACGGCGCTAATCAGGATTTCTACAGCTTTTATCGTAGCCTTGAGGCCTACCGCCGGGCCCTGGGAAATGGCGATGATTTGCTGGTATTAAAACCAGAAGGCGAGTTCTTCAAGTATTTTGGCCAGAATGTCGCGCCTTGATAAATCGGGAGCTGAAAGCGCATGTGGAACGAGCTGCTATCCGCGCTCTGTCTGGTGATGGTGGTGGAGGGCCTGCTGCCCTTTCTCAGTCCTCGTACGGCAAAAAAAATGATGGCCCTGATGGCACAGATGGACAGCCGCAGCCTGCGAGTCAGCGGACTGTTTAGCATGCTCTGCGGTGTCCTGCTGCTGACGTTAATCAATTAATCCAATCAGGCTGAGTTAGATAATGCAGTGGTTATTGCCTGCGGGCATCGAAGATACCTTGCCGCCAGGCGTAAAGCGGCTGGAAACAGCCCGGACCCAGGTGCTCAAACTGTTTGACAGCTGGGGATACGACCACGTGATTCCACCGCTGGCGGAATTTCAGGATTCTCTGCTCACCGGCGTCGGTGAGGATCTGGCCGGTCAAACCTTTCGAATAATGGACCCGCAAACCGGAAAAATGCTGGGTATACGTGCGGATATGACCCCGCAGGCGGCGCGTATCGCTGCTCGCCACTTTGACCTCAGTCGTCCGGTTCGACTCTGTTATCTGGGCGGCACCCTGCAGGCGCGACCGGCGTCGTTTCACTGCTCTCGAAACCCGTTGCAATTAGGGGCTGAGCTCTTTGGCATTAGCGATAATGCCGGTGATGTCGAGATCGTCTGCATGATGGTCGCCACGCTCAAGCAGTTAGCGATTGATAACTTTGTGGTCGCACTCGGTCACGTGGGAATATTTCATGCCGTTGCCGAACAGGCGGGACTTGATTCGCAGCAGCAGGCTCGTTATTTCGATATTCTGCAACGCAAGGCACTGCCGGAGATCGATCGCTTTCTGGTCGACTTGCCGATTACCGATCAGCGTCGGCGGGAATTGCGTTGCCTGGTCGATTTACATGGCGATGAACGGATTCTTGAGCAGGCCTCAGAACTCCTTTCTGCAAGCAATGGCAAGGTCAAACAGGCGTTGCAGCAGTTAGTCAGTATTACTGCCCAGCTGAAGGACCGCGATCCGCAATTGCCGCTTTACTTCGACCTGGGGGAAACCCGTGGCTATCAATACCATACCGGACTGGTTTTCGCCGCTTATGTTGAGGGTGAGGGACAGGCGATTGCCAGCGGTGGTCGTTATGATGGCGTGGCGGAAGTATTTGGTACCGGCACGGCGGCGACCGGATTCAGCGCAGACCTTAAAACCCTGGTGGAGTTGGTTTCTGCCGTCGATCAGATGCAAAACCCGCTGATTCTGGCGCCTGCGCAGGGGGATTCCCGGTTAATGGAGAAAATCACGCAGTTACGTAATCAGGGTTATCGCGTAGTTCATGATTTGCCCGGTGAGGCGCATCCGGTCGGGGTGACGGGGTATTTACAGTTGACCGATGGTGGCTGGGAAATTCAAGAACAGGGGTGACCAGCAGTTGCCTCACAGTTAATGGAAATTCAGGAAAACGAGTTGAAAAACAACAATTTAGTGGTGATCGGCACTCAATGGGGTGACGAAGGCAAAGGTAAAATAGTTGACCTGCTGACAGAGCACGCGTCAGTAGTGACCCGGTTTCAGGGTGGTCATAACGCCGGCCACACCGTTATTGTTGGCGATAAGCAGACGGTCCTTCATCTGCTGCCGTCCGGTATTCTTCATCCGCAGGTGCTCTGCCTGATAGGCAATGGAGTGGTGCTATCCCCCGATGCGCTGTTGACTGAAATTGCGCAAGTTGAGTCGCAGGGAATTGAAGTAGGTGAACGATTAAAAATCAGCCCCGCCTGTCAGTTGATTCTGCCGTACCACATCGAACTCGATAAAGCTCGCGAAGGAGCCAAGGGCGACGCCCGCATCGGGACTACCGGTCGGGGGATTGGTCCCGCCTATGAAGACAAGGTGGCAAGAAGGGGGATTCGTCTGGGCGATTTGCTCGACCTGGAGCAAACTGCCGACCGCCTGGCAGAGGTGATGGACTATCACAACTTTGTTCTGCGAGAGTATTTCAAGCAACCCCAGCTGGATTATCAGCAGGTTCTTGATACCCTGACCACGCAGGCACCGCGATTACTAACGATGATGGCCGATGTCCCCTCTCTGTTGCAGCAACGGATGCAGGCGGGTGCCAGTATTCTGTTTGAAGGGGCGCAGGGCAGTCTGCTAGATATTGATCACGGCACTTATCCCTACGTGACCTCATCGAATACCGCAGCAGGGGCAGCAGCGGTCGGTTCAGGAATTGGGCCGGGGGATGTCGGTTATATTCTTGGCATCACCAAAGCCTATACCACCCGTGTCGGGTCCGGTCCCTTTCCTACTGAGCTATTTGACGAAGTGGGTGAGCACATGGGGCGGGTGGGTGCTGAATTTGGTGCTACTACGGGTCGGGCCAGGCGCTGCGGCTGGTTTGATGCGGTGGCCATGCGCCGAGTCTGTGATTTAAATGGCGTGGACGGCCTCTGCATTACCAAGCTGGACGTGCTGGATGGCCTGGAGAAGATAAAAATAGCAGTCGCTTACCAGGGCAGCGAAGAACTCGGAGGCGCAGTGCTGGGGTCAGAACGATACGCCGCAGTGACGCCGGTTTATGAAGAGATGCCCGGGTGGCAACAAAGTACTGCCGGGGTGACCGATTACGATCAGCTTCCTGAAAATGCCCGAGCCTATCTGGATCGCCTGGCGCAGATTCTGGGGGCCTCTGTGGATATTGTTTCCACGGGACCGGAGCGGACCCAGACAATTATTATGAAGGCACCCTTTTCCAGTTAGCAGTGCGTCCTGAATGCGGGCCATTCGCAAGCAATCGAATCCACCGGAAAGCTTGCAGAATAATTATCGATCCAAAATCTGCTACTGTGTCCTTACACCAACCCGTTGAGTCAGGTTGGTGCCGAGAAGAGGACTTGAACCTCCACGGGGTTACCCCCACTGGCACCTGAAGCCAGCGCGTCTACCAATTCCGCCACCTCGGCAAATCTCCCCCTAAAGCAGAGCTTTTTTGGGGGAGCGCAAGTTACTGTTTTAGGCAACGACTGTCAATGAATAAGCGAGAAAAAAAAGAGCGTTCGAGGTCTGTGGCCTCGTCTTCGAGCAAGCAGGTGCTGACCAGCCGGCGCGACCTGGTCGCCCTGTTAAAAGCGGCCGGTAAACCGCAAAGCCTGGAAATGATTGCGCAGCGACTGGGCCATACAGACTCTGACTCCCTCAATGCATTGCGCGGTCGTCTGAGCGCGATGGAAAAGGACGGTCAGATCATCCAGGGCCGTCGGGGTCGTTACGGGTTGGCACAGAAAATGGACTTGCTGCCGGGCAGGGTGATTGGCCATCGCGATGGCTATGGTTTCGTTACCACCGATGCCGAGGGTCCCGACCTTTACCTGTCACCGAAGGAGATGCGTAAAGTTTTTCATGGTGACCGAGTGCTGGTGGCAACAGTTAACGTTGATAGACGTGGCCGCCTTGAAGGGTCAATTGTCGAGGTGCTGGAGCGAGCCCATGAGACGGTACTGGGACGGTATCAGGATGAACAGGATTACGGATTCGTTGTTCCGGAAGATCGGCGACTAAATCAGGATATATTAGTTTCTGCGCCGCCCGATTCATTGGCAGACGGCGACGTGGTGATTGTGCGCCTGACTCGCCAGCCTGAGCGCAAGCGGCGACCCCGCGGGGTGGTAGAAAAAGTGCTTGGTAATGAATTTAGCGCCGATCTTGAAGTCGAGATGGTGCTGGAAAAATATGACATTCCGTCGCTTTGGAGCGAAACCATCCAGGCAAAGATGGATGGGCTGGCGGATTCGCTTGAGGTTAGCGACAGTTCCGGGCGGGTAGATCTGCGTGAGCTTCCACTGGTAACCATAGACGGTGCCGATGCACGCGATTTTGACGATGCTGTCTACTGTGAGCCTTTGGAGGAGGGTTGGCGGCTGGCGGTTGCTATCGCCGATGTTTCTCACTACGTAACCCCCGGCAGCGCGCTCGATGAGGAGGCGTTCAAGCGGGGGACTTCGGTCTATTTCCCCGATCGGGTCATTCCCATGTTGCCGGAGGCCTTGTCCAACGGTCTCTGTTCCTTACGGCCAGCGGTCGACAGACTGGCGTTGGTTTGCTGGATGGATATCTCCGCAACGGGTGACATCGATCAATACCGGTTTGAACGGGCAGTTATCCATTCCCACGCGCGGCTTACTTATGATCAGGTTGCCATGTTTTTGATGACCGGCGACCTCCTGCCGGTTATCGATGGCTGGCGCCAACAGGTGGAGGACAATATTCGCCACCTGTCTGCATTACATACCCTGCTTGAGCGGGCAAAACAGCAGCGTGGTGCGCTGGCGTTCGAGAGCTCGGAAATTGAATATGAATTCGCGCAGGACGGCTCAGTTGCTGCCCTTAAAGTGCGCGAACGTAATCAGGCTCACACCATCATTGAAGAGTGCATGGTGGCGGCTAATCGGTGCGCTGCGGAGTTTCTAGATCAGCGACAGATTCCGGCGCTTCATCGGATTCACGATAAGCCGGATGCAGAAAAAATAACCGCGTTGCGACAGATGTT
This sequence comes from Gammaproteobacteria bacterium, assembly GCA_038113925.1. Taxonomy (GTDB): domain Bacteria; phylum Pseudomonadota; class Gammaproteobacteria; order Immundisolibacterales; family Immundisolibacteraceae; genus QNFC01. Next base: position 10,873 of record JAYNPV010000076.1, read on the forward strand.
AGGCAGTATACAGTTGAAACTGCCCGGTGACTCTATCCCTGAGGCGGGTCAGCTGACCGAATTACTAGAGAGTGTGGCCGGGAGACCTGACGCCCCGATGATTCAGATGATGGTGTTACGAAGCCTTAAACAGGCGGTTTACTCTCCGGCGGTACTGGGGCATTTTGGCATGGCACTGGAGCATTATGCCCATTTCACCTCCCCCATCAGGCGCTATCCGGATCTGCTGGTGCACCGGGCTATCGTGCATTGCATGGGCAAAAAGAAGGACAAGCATTATTCCTACAGCCCGGAGCAGATGGTTGAGTTCGGCGAACATTGTTCAATGGTGGAAAGACGGGCGGAAGAGGCGACCCGGGACCTCGCAGCAGCCTATAAATGCCGCTTTATCAGCGATCATATTGGTGAAGAGTTTGCCGGAGTAATTACCGGTGTGACCGCTTTTGGGGTGTTTGTCACGCTGAATGACTTTTTGATTGATGGCCTGGTACACGTTAGCGGGTTGAGAAATGATTACTATCACTTTGATCCGGTCATGCAGCGATTAAC
>JAYNPV010000077.1:0-6736 GCA_038113925.1 Gammaproteobacteria bacterium
ATCAGTACTGCCCAGAGTGGGGGTGAATTGAGTAGGTGACGCCACATGGCTCCTGGACGATGGCCGGCGTGACCAAGTGAAATAACCACCCCCAGTGTCCAGGTGATGGGTAGCGAACCCAGCAGGGTGTAAAGAATGGGGACTTTGGCGGCTTCGAGACCGTAAAGTGCGATAACCACGGGGGCTGCCAGGCCCACTCCATTGCCAAACGAGCCGGCAAGAATCATCGCCCCTTTGGAGGCATCCGCAGCGGATTTGAGTAAATGGCGGTAAATGAATGTGTTAACCAGCAGGCAGCTTCCGATCACCAGCCAGGCGGTGACCGGGAGTATCCAGGTTTCAATGCCGATCTGGCTACGCAATATCACCAGCAGGATCATCCCCGGAATTAACAGATAGATATTCAGCAGGTTCAAATGCTGGCGCATCTGTGCGGTGGGAACAGCCCCGGGTTCGAACACCCGCCAGACCACTCCGCAAGCTAGCAGCAGCCCCGCAGGCAACAGGGAGGTCAACATGCCAGCCGTTAATTACTGCGGTCGGTGTTGGGGAAGAAGGTCAGCGGCTGGTCCGCAGGCGGAATGTCCCGGGCGGCAAATTCGGCGGCTTCATCCGCTGATGATAACAGCGGTTTCAGGGTCGCTTTCAGGCTGCCAAATAGTTGGGGGTGATCTTTCTGCAGGTTTTGCAGCAGGGCTTTCATGGCGATGCGCTGGCTGGGCCTGGCATCACAGGCGGGGCAGTTATCGGCGACCAGGGGCAGCTCGGCCTGTCGGGCGTTTTCTGCAGCATCGCATTCGCGGGAATAGATAAGCGGCCGGATGATGCGCAGGTCGCCATCGTCATTTTTATATGCGGCGCGCATGCTGCGCAGCTTGCCGCCAAAAAAACTGTTCATTAAAAAAGTTTCAGCGGCGTCATCCAGATGGTGGCCCAGGGCGATGACGTTATATCCGCGTTCGCGAGCAATCCCCTGAAGTTTGCCTCGCCGCATACGCGAGCAGAACGAACAGAGCGAGTTGCCTTTTAACGAGCCATGGGCATAGCGGCCGATCGAATAGCTTTGCAGAAAATGGGAAATCCCGAGCCCGGATACCCAATGGGCAAGAGGGGTTGGGTCATAACCCGGCATTTGCGGATCAATAGTCGCGGCCGCCAGTTGAAATCTGATCGGCGCCCGTTTTTGTAGATCATGCAGCAAATGCAGCAGGGTCATGCTGTCCTTGCCGCCGGAGAGGGCGACCAGGATACGATCGCCCTCGCGAATCAGGTCAAAATCCTTGATGGCCTCCCCGGCCTGGCGCAGCAGCGCGCGCATAGGTCGGGTTAACGGATGGCAGTGGGGCGTGTCCGGTGCAGTGTGAACGGCAGCGGTGGAGCTGTTTGTTATATTCAAGGGTTGGGCTGTCCAGGGCCGGCGCGACCTTCGTAAACCGGGTCGCCACGACCGATCAGTTTATCGTTTTAATCAGGAGTATAGACGTGACCATTAAAAAGATATCCAGTAGTTATTATGTCGTTAATGATATGGAAGCATCGCTGCGGTTTTATCGTGACACGCTCAATCTGGATGTGAAGTTTCAGGACGGTGACAAATGGACCCAGTTCGATGTTAACGGACAGGCCCTGGCCATCGCCACCCCGGCTCCGCAGCAGGTTAATCCGGGAGAAGGAGCTACGGTTGTGCTGGAGGTGGATGATCTCGCCCAACAGCGGCAGACCCTGATCGCTGCCGGTGTGGAGGCGAGTGAAACCGTTAGTATGGGTGACCACGGCAGTTTTTTTACGGTACGCGACCCGGCTGGCAACCTCGTACAGTTTTTTGCGCGCTGATCCGCAAAGGCGGTGATGTGCATTATTGCAAATACTTTTTGCTAAATTAGCTAATTTTATTGCTATAAAGAACAGGATAGACTTGTCGCCAACTTGAGTAGCAGTGCCATAACCCGGCACGGTTAGAGGCCCCGGTCGGGGCTGAGCCCCAGAATCGCCTACCCGGCGATTTCCGGGGAGACTCACTAAACAGGTCGGCTTATCGGCTGGCCAAAGTTAAGAGGTAAAAACAATGAGCATGAACCTATTTGCCCTATTTAACATCGTTGTTCTGGTGGCATCCGCAGCCGGTTTTATTTTATCCAATCGCAGGGGCTAGGAACACGACTGAACATTAGCAGGCTCGCAAAGTGGGTTGAGTCTGGTTATCAAAGAGTTTTACCCCGGCGGTGTAACCTCCTCCTCCTCTCCCGGTTATGCCGTCGGTTCTTACAGGACCCACTCGATTTTTTCGGGTCGAAAATTGATCCGATTTGACATTAGCTGTCGATAAATCGAGTGGCAAAGTTAGCTTTACCCCGGCGGTGTGACCTCCTCCTCCTCTCCCGGTTATGCCGTCGGTCTTTATTGAAGGTCCCCACTCCCATCAGGGAGCGGGGACTTTTTTTTTGCCATCGGTTAACTAAGCCAAAGGTCCCGTTATGATCTGAATAGGGTCACTCGGTGCTGCCGGGAGTTAAATTCCAGTTTGCTGCGGACACCACATAATTCGTCAATGGCCCGCCAGTAACCGCGTTGCAGGTCATTTAACTGGGCTTCGGTCGCTGCCCAGTGATTGAGTTGATACTCGGCCGCAGCAGCCAGGGACGGCATGGTCAGCACGATGGCTTCCGGTGTCTCTTCGACGCAGAGCTGGTCTCCAAAACCGTAGGTGGTCTGGTAGTGTTGCCAGAATACTGCGGCAATTTTTTCAGCACTGTTGGCCCTGCTCCAGTCAACGCGCTGCAGAGCCATCATGTCATAGCCATATGTTTCGGCGCTGCTGCCGTACCTGATTGCACAGACCAGACCACCAATGATGGTGCCCTGACACTCCTGAAGACGAAATTGTGAGAGTTCTTCGACACTGTAATTGGGCAGCTTCATCAGGCTATCTCGTAACGGATTTTAAGTGTTTGCCGGTCGGCCAATTGCCATTGCTGGCGTAACGGCAGGGCGCATATCAATTCTAGCTTGTGGGCCGGGTAGTCCGGTACTTCAGGCCACATTAGCAGGGCTGGAGTGGCGTGCTTATCGTCGTGAGTAGTAAGGCTTACCCGGTGAAAGTGGGCATCGCAATAATGACCGGCTCCTGGCAGGACATGTTTTTGCAGCCAGGGATCATGTCGGTGGCGGGCCACCACCGATGCGGTGTTTTCAGAACAGTGTAAATTGACGGTTCCGGGGTGGGCCTTTGCCCCGAGGGTGGCGTCGAGCCACTGTTTGACTCCATTGGCATGGGTAAAGTCGCTGGCTATGCCCAGGCCGGTGGCCAGTTGTCCGGTAATGGTGGGCGGTGCCCGGGTCAGCAGTTCGGGTAACTCGGATAACGAATCCACCACTGCCACGGCACCGGCGTCGGTGAGCATTTCCCGGGAGGAGGGTCCCGTGGTAATGCCAATCACCGCCATGCCCACTGCCGCCCCTGCCTCGATATCGCCAGGGTTATCGCCGACGTAAATCACCGCTGACGGATCCAGTCCTATGCCTTCCAGGGCAAGCTGCATGGGTCGGGGGTCGGGTTTACGGACCCCTGATTCATCCCGGGTAATGATCACATCCATTACCGGACAATCTGGTTGTCTGGTGATTCGCTCCACCACCTGATGGTTGGAGTCGGTGACAATGCCCATACGAAAGCCATTTCGTTGGAAGTGATTGAGCACTTCAATAGCATCGTCAAAGGGGTGCGCAATCTTTTCGAAAAGCGGTTGCCAAAGAGACTGGGCAGTTTCGTGAAGGGCGTCGGCGCGCGCTTTGGCATCGTTGACCTTGCCAAATAGCATCTCGATGGGGTCGCGCCGATAGGTCATCAGCTGCTGCATCATGTCGTCCGGCGGGTCCGGCCACTGCAGTCGACGGCACGCTTCGAGCATGATCTGCTCAAACGCGGGTGTGGAATTCAGGAGCGTGCCGTCGATATCAAACAGTATGGCGTAATAGTGCATAGCTGATTTACTGCAATGGGCCGCGACCGATGCGGGGCTTACTTCTTCGGCTCAGTGCGCCGCCGGGTTTCCGCCTGTTTTTCGCCGGTCTCGTAGTAGCGCCCCTGCACAGCCAGATCAGCTTCGAGTTTCTCATCCTCGGACCAGCGTCCCAGCTCATATCCATACCAGGGCGCTTTCAGAGTCAGTTCCGGCAGATCGGCACCCTGCCAGAGTTCAATCGCCCGTTCCATGAACTCTTGTCGAGGTAGTGAAACCGGAGGGTAGGCCCAGTCACGGGTGGCATCGATCAGCAGGCCAGTGCTACGAATAGGGCCCGCCTCGTCGCCCAGTCCTCTGTTCTGATCCGGGGGAACCATCGATGGGTCCAATGGCATCAATGGGATATCCTGAATACGCACATCACGGTGGGGCTGCATGGCGTAGGAGAGTGCCCAGTAGATGGCGTCGGGATCGCGGATATCGACGTCCTCGTCAACAATGATCGCCATTTTGCCGACAAAACGTTTTGACAGGTGATCAAGCATGCGCTGGCCATCCTCTTCACCTTGGCGCTTGATTTTGATCAGGCAGACACCAAACGAGCCGCTGGTTTCAGGGAAATGGACTTCGAGCACATTATCGAAACCGCCGTCCTTCAGGTATTGATGGCAGGCATGGGTCCAGCCGATACCACGGATTTTACTGCTCTCGCTGGGCGGAAACTGACTTAAAAAGGCCTGATAAATGGGCTTTTCACGCATGGTGATGCAGGTGACATTCATAAACCACGAGTAATCACGGGCCGCCATGTAACCGGGGAATTCGCCGAAGGGTCCCTCCATTTCCATTTCGTTAACCGGGACCCAGCCTTCGATCACGATCTGCGCTTGCGCGGGTACCAGCAGGTCGTGGGTCTGGCATTTCACCAGATCGATGGCATGACCCGCGAGGCCACCGGCCACGTCGTATTCGCAGACATCATTAGGCAGGCGGGTTACTGCAGTGTAGGAGATTGCCGGCGGAACACCGATAACAATTGCCGCGGGCATCATCTCCTCGCCCTTGGCCTGCCACATTTCAATATGGCGACGCATTCCAAATCCCGGGGAGGCCGGGTAAACGCCTATGCGATGTTCCGCTTTGAGCATGCCACGGTAATTGCCGACGTTGTGCATGCCGTCATCGGGGTCCATGCTGATCCAGTGTGAAGCGGTTGTGTAAGGCGCGTTATCGAAACCGGGGGTTGATATCGGCATGGGTAACCGCGACAGGCATTTATCTTTTAAATCATCGCCGCTGAGGACGACTTCCTGTATCGGCCCGCGATCGACCACTTTGGGGGCGATGGGATTGGCCTGGGCCGCTGCCCATTTCGCCGGGATATCGGCCGGGCTGTCTACCTGCAGGCCCTTCGCGTATATATCACTTGAGCCGGCCATGGCGCAGAGTACCAGAGGGATGTCGTGCTGGTTGCCATTGCTGTCGTGGATGTTGTCGAAATACCAGGCTTTGCGATTTTCCTCTTTGAGTCCGCGAAACTGCAGGCGCACCAGCGGGTGCATTTCAGTATCCTTGTTGATGGGGTCGCTATAGCGTTGCAGCAGGCCAGCTGCGTCGAGCGCTTCTACGTATTCGTTGAGGTCCTGATAGTAGCCGTCGTTGTGGGCGGTAGACATTGGAAATTTCCCTCCTCCGTGTTTGCATAGCGGTTACTGTAATGAGCAATAAACCACCAGTTGTGAGTCGAACTCGTCAGACGGACAATCATAACAGTGATTCAAATCTCCTTCGCGGGCGCTAGTAGAAAAACTATTGCCGTGGTGAGCGGCCGATCGCCGCCGTGGGTCCCTCGCTAACCCGCACAAATCAATTCATTCATAGCCAACAACCCGGGAGAGTAAAAAATGGCTTTTAAACTTAGGCAGGGGGGAGTTGCCACTGCCGCAATAGCTGCTTTGTTAGCCGGGTGTGTTTCGCAACCGCAGCCATTAACCCGGTATTCGGACGATCGTAGTTGTGCAGAAGTCCGCATGGAGGTGGATCGGTTGAAAAATGAACTGCGCCGCCGCCAGCGGGTGAACCGGCCGTCGGGATTGGCTTCCCCCGCTATGGCCCAGCAGCGAGAGCAGCAACAGCGTTTGCGTTTGGCAGCTGCGCAGGAGCAGATACGCCATCAACTGGCTCAGCAGCTGGAATTTATTGAGAGCCACTGCGCCGCCCAATAGTGACAGGCCGGGCGCAGCGCGAGCAATAATTGACAGGCAATAAAAAACCGCCTGCCGGGAACCCGGCAGGCGGTCTGGATCGAAAGCCGATCTGGTTGAATTCTTTCTTAAACCGTAATTCGACCCGACGGTTCATGGCGCGCCCATTGGCGGTACCATTGTCGGCTACCGGCTCAGTTTGGCCCATTCCCTTGGCCGACAGGCGGCTGGCGCTGACGCCCTGACTAATCAAATAGCTCGTCGCTGCCTGAGCCCGGGCTTCTGAAAGCTGCTGGTTGTAGCCGGCATCACCGCGATCGTCGGTGTGTCCGACCACGACTACCGAACCGCTGCTGGACTTCAATGTCGCAGCTGCCTGATCGAGCACCTCCTCGGCTTTGCCAGTGAGGACGGCGCTATCAAACTCGAAATGAACGCCGTTAAGAGTGGTTACCAGTGCGCAGCCTTTGGCGTCTACCTTGGCTCCGCGAGCGGTGTTGGGGCATTGGTCCTTGCTATCAACAACGCCGTCGCCATGGCGCATGCGCTCGGCAACGATCGGCCACATGT
>JAYNPV010000077.1:6746-11297 GCA_038113925.1 Gammaproteobacteria bacterium
GTCGAGTGCACAGCCTTTGGCATCAACTTTGGAGCCACGAGGGGTGCCCTGGCAGGCATCGAGATAGTCGGCAACCCCATCACCGTCCATGTCGGTGGGGCAGCCGTTGCGATCCACCTTGACGCCGCTCGGGGTATTGGGACACTGGTCTTCGCTGTCGACAACGCCGTCGCCATCACTATCCTGGTCACCACCAAAAATGGCGCAGATGGCTCCGCCCAGTATGGCTCCACCGACTGCGGCACCGATTTCGTCGCCACTGTCGCGGGTGGCAGCAAGGCCCGCAGAACCTACGGCACCGGCAATCGCACAGTTCCGCCAGTCAGAGGTAATGGGATGGGAGGCGCAACCGGTAAGTAGCAGTGCTGCGACTGCAAGCGCCAGTTATCTGCTGGGGAGGGTGAAAATATTCATAAGTAACGCTCCGGTTATAGGTTTCTCGGTACCTCTGACGGAGGGGATCCTGAAAAACCGAATTACAATAAAATCCTTGTCAAGCTTCGCAATTATAACCGCTTTGGTTAGTCAGGGCGAAAAAGCTGCCATCCATTTGATATAAGTCCCGGTTACGGCACTTTTTTATCACCGAGTAATCGCGTCGACAGTGGGGGCATCAGGCGGGAGGACTCTGGTTCCACGTAGGTGAGTTGGTGGCGTTCAAAAATCGCAGCTATATCGCCATCAGCGACCAGCTGGTCGAGTTGTTCATCGACCCGTTCCAGCAGTTGGGCATTACTTTTGAGAGCGGCAAACCCCAGGTTGATGGTGAAATCATGAATCAGGCCGGACGGTTGCAGATTATTGCGGGGGTGCTGTCGTTTCCACTGTTCAAAATGGTGCTGCGCTAGCCACCCGGCGTCCGCCTCGCCATCCGCTAGCGCCGTGAGCAGGGAGCCACCGCCTTCTTTTACGTGGCGGATAGAATCCCGTAGCTGGCCTCCCCGATGAGCCATGAGGATAAGATCGGCGACGCTGTTTTCCTGGGCAAGCAGGGTTATTTCACCCAGGTCATCGAGGCTTTCGGGGGCCGGGTCGGCAGGTGTCGATGCCCATATCAGCGTAAATACCTGTGAGTGGTAGGGCAGACTCGGAGCCAGCGGCTTGAGGCTGACGGAGCGTCGTTCCCCCGGCCCGGTTTCAAGGGGGTAGCTCTGCTCCCTGGGGTGGGCAAAGCTGTTTTTGGCCAGGGCAAAACCGCCCGCCAGTTCGCACTTACCGGCGCTGAGCAGGGCATTGACCTGCAGGGCCGGGTTGCCTTCGTCACCGCCTTCGGTTTCATACCAGTGGATAATCAGGGGCAGCCCGAGACCGTCCGCAACGGCCAGTGCGACGTCATTATCGACTCCGCCCGATTCGGTGGAATAGGGGGCGCTCTCCTGTTCAAGACAAACCACTAGTGGTTTGCCCATGGACCAGCCAGAAGTGCTGAGTATCCCCATCAGGAGGGCAATCAAGATTCTCATTGTCTGTTCTGCCGTTGGGTGGTGACTACGTAGGCGTAAAGCGCGTCTATTTCTTCGCCGGTAAGAATGTCGCCGTGGGGGGGCATATCCCCACTGCCCTCAGTTACTGATTCAATGAACCTTTCTCGGTCATTTTCGGGAAACTGGCGTAAATCGAAAGTGGAAGCGCCGCTGCTACGCAGTCCCGCTCCATGGCAGCGCTGACAAAACTGGCGGTAGGTATCGAGGCCCAAACTCACCTGTTCGGGTGCGAAATGAGTCGAAATATCGCCCCCGGCATGGGCGGAGAGCCCCGCGAAGGTGAGGGTAATGGAGACTGCACAGAGTGCTATTAGGTTTTTCACTGAGTGGTCTGCTCTGTTGAGTGATCCGCAGTAGCTGACCAGGGTTTGAACAGCTTAAACACAGTGAGTGACGCGCCCTTGGTGACAGTGGCAAATTTGGGGTTGGGTAAAAACCAGGAAAACAGTCCGCCGATCCCGCTCTGAATGGCCACATACTGCTCTCCGTCGAGCTCATAGGTGACTGGTGGCGCGATGATGCCGGAGCCGGTCTGGTGTTGCCATAGCAGTTTCCCGTCATCAATATCGTAGGCGGCCAGTTCACCGGTTTGCAGGCCGGTGAAGACCAGCCCACCGGCGGTGGTGAGCACGCCGCCATTGGCCGGCGGGTCGACCGGCACCTGCCATACCCGTTCTCCGGTCATGGGATCGACCGCGCGCAAGTAACCCATGGGCACACCCGGCGTGGGTTCAGGAAAGGAAAAATCAGCCGCCGCATAGGCAACACCCCGGCGCCAGGCCATGACAATGGGCTTGAACTGCATGCTGATTTCAAGGCCATTCAGATAGACCAGTTTGGTTTCGGGATTGTAGGCGGCCGGTGCCCAGTTTTTGCCGCCGATGTTGGAGGGCCAGATGGTTTTCTCAACCCCGGTGAGGTTCTCGATAGTGACCGCCGAACGGATCGGCCGACCGGTTTCCATGTCGATGCCGTCGGCCCAGTTGAGGGTGTCGACAAACTGACTGGCCGATAGTAGCTCGCCGGTGGCTCGATCTAGCACATAGATATAGCCATTGCGATTAGCCTGAATAATCACCTTTCGCGGTTGGCCGTTAATCTTCAGCTCGGCATGGATCAGTTCGTTGACGGCGTCATAATCGAAGGCGTCATTGGGAATCACCTGATAGTGCCAGACCATCTCGCCGGTTTCGGGTCGCAGGGCCACAATGGTGTCGGTAAACAGGTTGTCACCGGGACGCATGTTGGCGTTCCAGGGGCCCGGGTTGCCGCTGCCCCAGTAGACCAGGTTTAGCTCCGGGTCATAGGATCCGGACAACCAGGTTGCGCCGCCACCGCGCTGATAGGTGTCGCCTTCCCAGGTGTCGCCGCCGGGTTGATCGGGCGCGGCGGTGGTCCAGAATCGCCAGAGTTTTTTGCCGGTTTGTGGGTCCCAGCCATCGAGAAACCCGCGGGTACCCATGTCGCCGCCGGCGGTCCCGGTGATCAGTACCCCGTTGGCTAACAGGGGGGTGCCGGTCATGGTGTAGCCATCTTCCCAGTCGGAAGCGGTTTCTGCCCAGAGGGTTTCACCCGTTTCCATATCGATCGCCATCACCTGGTTATCCAGCGTCTGGCGATAGAGTTTGCCGTCGAAAATGACCGGTCCCCGATTAATGAAACCGCAGCAGACCATGCGAAACATCTTTTTGGAGTAGCGAAGTTTGTTGCGCCAGAGGTTGCGGCCGGTGCGGGCGTCCACCGCATAGGTGGCTTCGTGGGTGGTGACGAAAATTTTGCCGTCATACACCAGTGGTTGGCCTTCCTGGCCGCGATCCGTTTCCAGTGCCATCGACCAGGCGGGGACCAGATTAGCGACGGTTTGCCGGTTGATTTCAGTTAGCGGGCTCCAGCGCTGAGCGCCCAGGCCCATGCCATAGGTGGTGATATTCCCGGTCAGCCGGTGGTCGTTTTTTAATTCATCCAGGGTAGGACCGGCGGCCAGGGTGATGGCGGGTAACAGAACAATCAGGATAGCGAGGGATTTCATCTGCCGTTAGTCTCCTGGAATAGGTGGAACCGCTAATTTTGCTGATGGTTACTCGCGGCAGGGGCTGATCGTTGCCAGGCTGTGCGTAAGGCGGGTTGGCGTAAATCAATGATGTCGCTAACCGCTCGCAGGTCGATACCGGCCCGTTTTAAATCGGGCAGATGTTCGCGCAGAAAAGCGATGGTTTGCGGATAGGGATGACCGATGGCAATGGCGCTGCCCTGTTTTCTGGCAATGGTGATAAGTTGTTGAAACTGGGCGAGCAGGGCCTCAGGGTGGAGCTGGTTGTCCAGAAATACATCTCTTGAAGAGCTGGGGATATGGTGATCCTCGGCATTTTGGTAGGCGACGGTTTGCGCCGTGGTACGACTATCCAGAAAAAACAGGGACGGGTAACGCTGTAATTCGGCCATTAACCACTGCATCGGTTGTTGATGGCGGGTCAGCAGGCTGCCCATATGGTTGTTAATTCCACTTACATAAGGTAGCGCCGCCAGATTTTTACTGAAGGTATCGCGAAAGGTCCGCTGATCCATTTCCAGCAGGAGCGCGCCGGGTCCCGGATTGTTGTCAGCACTTGACTGCATGGGCTGATGCAGCAGGACTTCTTTGCCGTTTCGGGCTGCCAGTAGCGCCAGCTCAACCGCGTAGGGGGTATGCGGCAAAAAAGCGTAAGCGATGGGACCGGGTAATAGCACCGCTTGCCGGTCGGTTTCGTTATTGCCCATGTCGTCGATGACGATGGCCACCCAGGGGAGTCGGGTTTGCGGGTGTTTGCCGGTCTGCGCCGGTGGGGCATTGGCGGGGCCAGTGGACGGCTGCGGAATAGTTCGGTCAATGACCCCCTGGTCAGTGGCAAAGGCGCCGCTACCAAACAGCAATAAGATCAGTGCCCGGGTTAACTGAATCATGACCTTGGTGCGCTGAAGTTAATCGGCGTTCTTGCTATTTAAAACCGTGACCGCTTTAAGCAGGTTAAGTGACGTCTCGTCATACAATACTGTATCACAATCATCTAGCACTAGCACGTTACCAGAA
>JAYNPV010000078.1:0-5324 GCA_038113925.1 Gammaproteobacteria bacterium
CGCAATGCCTGAGGAAGGCGTCGCCGCATTGATTGAGTTTATGGAAAACTTCGCCCGACGTAACGGATAACTTCAACCCCTGTGTATGCGCGTGGAGAACGGTGATTGGTTCAGTAAATAGGTCGAATTCCGACCTCAGAGCAGTCAGATGAACGCCACAAAGCAACGGTTGGCGCTGGCGATTGTCGGTCTGGGTGAGCGGGCCATGCGGCGGTTGAGTTCTTTTCTACGAGAGATTGCCGATGAGGCCTGCGAGATTGTCGCGCTGGAGGCTGCAAAGGCGGTTATTGCGGATGTAGACGGCGCAGATTTTGACTGGACCAGGTTTCGCGCCGAATACCCCCAAATACCGACCATAGTGTTATCTCGGCAACGGCCGGATATTGAGGGGGTCATCTGGGTTCCCAAACCGATTATGGAAGTGGCCCTGCTGGAGGCGATTAGCTGGGGCACCAATCAGGTTGGTCGAGGGAGAAAATCGGCGACGGGTAGTCGTCATGGCGTCGACATGGTGGTTAATCCCGCACACCTGGAACAGGCGACCGGCCGTCGTGATGCCGATAGTACGCTCAATATTTACAAGTTCGACGATTCCAAAACCTTGTTCCGTCAATTTAGTCGGGCGATCACCCGTGCGACTGAATCGGGCCGGGTGGTGACAGTAAATGTCGCGGACGAAGGCCACCTAGCGCTTTTGCCGAAAGATTCCATGGTGGCGATATCCGGGAGTCAGGCGCAGTTGTTAGGCTGGACACGGGATGAAGATATCGCCGACAAATTGTCGATTCGCGGGCTCAACGCGGAACAGGAAAGTACGCTGCTGGGACGGTTGGACCAGTATCGTGATCTGGTGACCTTCGATGCCCTCCTGTGGAAATTAGCGGTCTGGACAGCGCGCGGTCGGCTGCCGGAAGGGGCTGATCCCGATACCCGATATTATCTGCGTTGCTGGCCCAACTTTACCCGGCTGATGGTGCTTCCGCACTCGATAAGAATTGCCGCGCTGGGGGTGCGCGAACCGATGACGCTCATCTTTATCGCCGACACCCTGGAAATAGCGCCTGCGGATGTCTTCAGCTTTTACTATGCTGCCATGGCGATTGGTTTGGCCGGCCCTGCACAACGTGCCGATGATTATCTGCTGGCGAACCGGAGCCATGAAGGCGACAGTTCGTCAGGCGTGCAGCGAGCGGTTATGAACATTGGCCGCAATAACCGGTGACCCAGCGATGAGCAAACGGGCCGACAATGCGTTAGCGGATGGTAGTCAGATCGCCCATTACCAGATCAGGCGGGTTTTGGGGACTGGCAGCTTCGGGATCACTTATCGGGGTCGGGATCTGGATCGCGGTATCGATGTGGCCATCAAGGAGTACCTGCCAAAAGAAATTGCCGAGCGGACATCGGGTGATCGGGTAGGTTTGCGCGCAGCCGGGGATGAGCGCTTTTATCAATGGGGAATGGATCGCTTTGTTACCGAGGCGCAGATACTGGCGCAGTTCCGCCACGCCAATATTGTCAAGGTGCTGAATTATTTTCACGCCAATGAAACGGCCTATTTCGTCATGGAGTACCAGGCAGGGCGCGATCTGAGTCAGGTGATTAAATCCCTCGACAGAAAAATGATGGAAGAGCAAATGCGTGCCTGGCTGGTACCGGTTCTGGGGGGATTGAATGCCATTCACGAGAAGAATTACCTCCATCGGGACGTCAAGCCGGGCAACATTCTACTGACTCGTCGAGGCCAGCCGATACTGCTCGATTTCGGCGCGGCCTGTTTCGCCATGGGCGATGAGGTGCGTAAAACCTCTGATGTGCTTACTCCCGCTTACGCGTCAATCGAGCAATATGGACAGGATCAGCCGCTAGGGCCCTGGTCTGATCTCTATGCATTAGGGGCAACCGTCTATCGTTGTATGGTCGATCGAGCGCCGATTTCAGCGGTTGATCGCGCTGACGCACTGAAACGGGGGGAACCTGATCCGCTGCCTCCGGCAACCACCGTTGGCAGGAATCTGGCCAGCGAAGATTTTCTCAAGGTGATCGACTGGATGTTGTCGGTTGTCGGCGCTGAAAGACCCCAGTCGGCCAGGGAAGTACTCAGAGAACTTGGTGAGGACGCTACCAGTGAACGGAAGTCCAGTTCTGGGGCGGGCGGGGATCTGGAATCATCGGCAGATGACAGTTCAGTCTATCGACGGCGTCCTTTAGAGGAATATAAGGTGCTTTTCTCCGGCACTGCCGGAGCCGGCAAAACCACGGCAATCAGTGAGTTAGGTGATTTGGCCCCGCTCGGCACGGAACTCTATCCCGGGGCGCTTGGCGGGGTGGTCACGCAACCAACGACCATTGCGCTAGATTACGCCTATATGGATCTGGGTATGAACGAGCGCGTTCATCTTTATGGCATGCCGGGTGCGTCACGTTTCAGTTTCATGAGTGATCTGCTCAAACGGGGGGCATTTGGCGTGGTGGTTTTGATTGATAACCGGCACGCTGATGCGCTCGACCAGCTTGAAGCACTACTCAGCACTTATGCTCAATTCCTGCAGAAATGTTGCCTCGTAATTGGCGTGACTCATATGGACGTCGCAAACACCCCCGCGATCCCGGCCTATCAACACTGGTTATCCGATTATTGCAGGGACAAGGCGGTTATTCCGCCCGTTTTTGAAGTGGATGCCCGGTCGGTTCGTGATCTGAAAATGTTATTACAGGCCCTGTTCTATGCACACAGTCCGGCGGTCTCCACTGGCTGAGTACTGCCCTTGTCCGGGCCAGGTGATAAACTTAGTCGGGCCGGCCGCTGCTGATTTTTTTATTCAACCGTTTTACTGATAGCCGGACCATTACCGTCGAAACAGCCAATTAAAACCTGCTGTCAGTCAGAGGGAACCCGCGTGGATAATGCTAAATCAATCATGGAATTGCTGGATGCACTGGTGAGCGACAATCCGGGGGCGATAGGTTGCCTGATCGTGGGCATGGATGGCGTGATTATTCAGTCCAATCTGCCGGATAATTACAGTACAGATTATCTTGCTGCCGGGGGAGCCTCGCTGACGGCACTTGCGGATACGGTACTTAATTTCTGCTCCGGGGGCAATCTGGAGCGGCTGCGCCTGGGCGGAAGTCAGGGGCAATTGCTGGCAACCCCGATTGCAGACGATGTGGTGTTGGTGATGATTGCTCGTCGCAGTATTAATCCCGATCTGGCTTTCGAGTCGGCGGGTGCTACGGCGTTATCCCTGTCACGTTATTTGTAAGCCGGCCGGGTATATAAACGATGGAGTGTCAGTCGTCTGGTTGATAAAGATTCCTTCCAGGCCTCATTTTTAAATGGAGTAAGCGTGTTTAAAGTTATTACCCTCAATAATATCTCACCGGTTGGTTTACAACGACTGGAACCGGAAATTTACGACATGGAGGCGACTCTGGAAGAGGCTGACGTGATTTTGCTGCGTTCCGCCAATATGCATGAAATGGATATCCCTGCGACTGTGAAAGCGGTGGGGCGAGCGGGTGCCGGAGTGAATAATATTCCGGTAGACCAGTTCAGCGACCAGGGGATACCGGTTTTTAATACCCCCGGTGCCAACGCCAATGCGGTTAAGGAGCTGGTGGTTGCCGGCCTGTTGATGTCGGCGCGTAATCTGGTGCAGAGTTGGGATTACACCCGCCAGCTCAATGCGGCGGGTGCAGAGTTGAACACACAGGTAGAGGCTGCAAAAAAGCAGTTTGCCGGTTATGAATTGCCAGGGCGCACTTTGGGTGTCGTCGGCCTGGGGGCGATTGGCCGGCAGGTGGCGCGGGTGGCCCTGGATTTGGGAATGAGAGTCATCGGCTATGACCCGGGTCTGACTATTTCCGGGGCCTGGCAGTTGCCGGCGGAGATTGTTCAGGCCGCCAGTGTCGATGAACTGATGGCAAAAAGCGATATGGTGACTTTCCATGTCCCCCTTAATGAAAAAAGAGTCCGGTTGTTAAAAAAAGGGGCCACTGTGCTCAACTTTGCCCGTGAAGGGATCGTCAATAACGCGGCGGTGCTTGCCGCCCTGGAGTCTGATCAGCTGCATGCCTACGTCTGTGATTTTCCCACGGCGGAATTACGTGCCAGTGCCAAGGTCATCTGCTTGCCTCATCTGGGGGCGTCGACCCGGGAAGCCGAGGAAAATTGTGCGGTTATGGTGGTCGATCAAGTGCGCGAGTATCTCGAACACGGCAATATCAGCAATTCGGTTAACTTCCCCGATGCCATGTTGCCGCGTACCGAGGGTTATCGTCTGGCGGTGGCTAACTCCAACGTTCCTAACATGGTGGGCCAAATCGCCACCCATCTTGCCGAAGCCGGTTTGAATATTATCGATATGCTCAACAAATCCCGGGGGGACGTTGCTTACACCCTGGTGGATACCGACGGTAAATTGCCCGAGGAAGTGGCGATGAAAATCGGTGCTATCGACGGGGTGTTGTCGGTGCGCACGCTTTAAACCGGTCCGACAAAGACGGTTATCCCGATGGCTGAAGATAAAATTCTGGCAGAGGCGCGAGCCAGAATTGATGCCATCGACGACCAGTTGCTTGACCTGCTGAATCAGCGAGCCGCGCTGGCCCATCAGGTCGTTATTGGCAAGCAGGCCGAAGCGGATGGTGAGGTAATTTACTATCGGCCCGAGCGCGAGGCAGAAGTGATGCGGCGTTTGCTCGCCGCAAACAGGGGTCCCTTTTCGAATCAGACCATCCAGGCGGTATTCAGGGAGGTGATATCGGCCACTCTCGCGCTTGAACATCCCCTGGCAGTTGCTGTTTCCGGTCAGTTAGGTGGCGTGGGTGAACATGCGGCAGCCTGCCACTTTGGCCGATCTGTCGAGGTTCAGAATTATTCGTCACTTGCTGCTGCCCTGGATTCCGTTGGCCGGCAGAGTGAATTGGCACTGCTAGCGATTGACGATGCTCGGGGATCACTCTTCCCCGAGCAGCTGGCGTTACTTTGCGAGTCCGATCTGTTGCCGGTGGCGGAGTTGGTGGTGATGGGAAAATACGGTGTGGTCCAATGCGGTAATCCGGCCCCCGATCAGGCAATTGAGGTTAAGGCACCGGTGGATGACGAAAAGGGTAGCCCCCCGTTGTCAGTGCAATCTGTTCCCAGTGCCGAATTTCAGCAATTGCTGAGTCATGCAGAAGGTGACCACCGGGTCATGGTTAATCTGGACCGTGACCTGGTTGGCTGGCGAGGCGATTGTCGATATAGCGAGATCAGTATGCCGGTGAAGACCCGCTTTCTTGTGCTGGGACGCCAGCGTTGCGTAAGCACTGGCCAGGAC
>JAYNPV010000078.1:5334-6075 GCA_038113925.1 Gammaproteobacteria bacterium
CACCCTGTTCTGTGGCAACGACCGGGCGGCAGTCATGCAGATGGTTCAAACGGAAGAGGCAGCCCGACGGACCTCCCAGCTAGCCCGGGTGGGCGACAGGGATGGTTTTGCGCTGATAATTGATGGGCACAGCGACGACCCAGCGGTGCAGGAACTATTCAGCTCGATCCTGACAGTTGACACCAGCACCCGCATCGTCGGCTCATGGCCGGTTGTGACCCGACACCTCTTTCCAGCCTGATCTGGTTGCGCGTGGGGGGTGGTTGACCTGGTGATATCAAAATGCGGGTCCGTGGGGGAGAAGTTGTGGGTCAGGTAATCCCCGACAAGCAGCCAGGGGAAAGGCAATAATGGCGTTAATGTATATACCGAGGAGCCGTATCCGGCAGCCGGATCGAGTGGTAAACAATGATTGATCGTATGGTAATAATCGGCCTGGGACTGATTGGCGGATCGTTGGGGTTGGCATTGAAACAGCGCGGGCTTTGCCGGCAGCTGGTCGCCTGTGGCAGAGACCCTGGCAAATTGCAGGGCGCCGTGGAGCGCGGCATCGTTGATGAGGTAGTGACTTCCTGGGAAGCGGCGGTCGTC
Source organism: Gammaproteobacteria bacterium (assembly GCA_038113925.1). Classification (GTDB taxonomy): domain Bacteria; phylum Pseudomonadota; class Gammaproteobacteria; order Immundisolibacterales; family Immundisolibacteraceae; genus QNFC01. Next base: position 5,926 of record JAYNPV010000078.1, read on the forward strand.
GACGCGGACATGGTGGTGGTGGCAACCCCGGTGAGTGCGTTCGAAGAGGTATTGCAGACGATTGCGCCCGGCCTGCGTCCCGACACGATTGTTACTGACGTGGGCAGCACCAAGGAGTCAGTGGTCACCGCTGCGCAACGGGTGTTTGGA
>JAYNPV010000078.1:6085-7889 GCA_038113925.1 Gammaproteobacteria bacterium
TGTAGTGGACGCCCTGAGCGTTGATTATCCGGACTTTGTGCCTGGTCACCCCATCGCAGGGACCGAATATTCCGGTTTTGAGCACGCTCTGGCCGATCTGTTTGTGGATCACAAGGTGATATTGACGCCGGGGGAGACAACATCGGTGAACGCCACCGCCAGAGTCTCCAGAATGTGGCGGGAACTGGGGGCGGAAGTGATTGAGATGGCCGCAGTTGATCACGATAAGGTACTGGCTGCCACCAGTCATTTGCCCCACATGCTTGCGTTTGCACTGGTAAAGATGCTGGCCGACCGGCCGGATCACCAGTCGATGTTCGATCTGGCTGCGGGGGGGTTCAGGGATTTTACGCGGGTGGCATCGAGCGACCCGGTGATGTGGCGCAGCATTGCCCTGGCCAATGCCACCGAGTTGAGCCAGCTACTGACGGCTTATAAGGAGTTAATAACCCGTATGGTTGAGCAGCTTGAACAGGGCGATGGTCGCGCGTTGGTGCAGCTTTTTAGTGAGGCCAAAGCAGCGCGAGACGCCCACTTGGTTAACCGTAAATGAGTAGTGGTGCCCGATTCAGGGCCAGGGGTGGCGGCCCGATCAGGGGTAGGACGCGGGTACCTGGCGACAAATCGATTTCCCACCGGGCGGTTATGTTGGGTGGCCTGGCAGAGGGGATCACCGAAGTTTCAGGATTTCTTCCCGGCGCGGATACGCTGGCAACCCTGGCAGCATTTGAGCAGCTCGGAGTGGTTGTTGAGCGTCCCGGGCTGGATCAGCTGGTTATTCATGGCGTCGGCATGCATGGATTAACCGCGCCTGAAACTCCGCTGGATATGGGCAATTCGGGAACCGCGATGCGATTAATGGCTGGCGTACTCGCTGCTCAACCATTTTCTACCACCCTGGTTGGGGATCGTTCACTGAGCCGTCGACCGATGGGGCGCGTACTTGATCCGCTTGAACAGATGGGGGCGAAAGTGGAGGCAAACGTGGATCAGCGGGGCGGGCGGTTGCCGCCGCTGGTATTTAAGCCTGGTGGAAAATTAATTGGCCTTGATTACCCTTTGCCGATGGCCAGTGCCCAGGTTAAGTCCTGTCTACTACTGGCGGGTCTGTACGCGGAGGGGACTACTCGGGTCATCGAGCCGGCGCCGACGCGCGATCATACTGAGCGAATGTTAAGGGGGTTCGGATATCAGGTAGAGGCCGAGGGCCGAGAGATTTCCCTGCAGGGGGGAGGCTTGTTAACGGGTTGCAATATCCGTGTGCCGGCAGATATCTCCTCGGCAACCTTTCCCTTGGTGGCGGCGCTGATTACCCCCGGTTCAGATTTGATGCTAGAGGGAGTTGGCGTTAACCCGACTCGCGACGCGGTTTTGCCGATCCTGGAACAGATGGGTGCCCGGTTCGAGCGCCTCAATCCGCGTATGGAAGGGGGCGAGCCGGTTGCCGACCTGCGCGTGATCGGCTCCGAACTCAAAGGCAGCGTCATCGGCGGCGCACGCGTCGCCATTGCCATCGACGAAATTCCGGCGATTGCCGTAGCCGCCGCCTGTGCTGAGGGAATCACCGAGATTGTTGACGCAGCCGAACTCAGGGTGAAGGAGAGTGATCGAATCGCCACTACCGTTGCCGGATTACGAGCTTTGGGTATCGAGGTGGAAGAGCGGCCCGACGGTATGGTAATTCAGGGTGGGCGGTTTACCGGCGGCACCGTGGACGCGGAAGGTGATCATCGGTTAGCCATGGCCTTTGCTGTCGCTTCCTTGCGGGCTGCGGGCACAGTTGAAATACTCGATTGCGATAATG
>JAYNPV010000078.1:7899-9184 GCA_038113925.1 Gammaproteobacteria bacterium
CCTCTTTCCCCGACTTTGTCGACCTGATGGCTGGATTGGGATTGAATCTTGAGCTTGCTTGACTATGGCCCGGGGTAGCGATTTGAGTATCCCCTGTATTGCCATTGATGGGCCTGCCGGAGTAGGCAAAGGGACGGTCAGTCAGCGGCTCGCCGGCCTGACTGGCTGGAATTATCTGAATAGTGGTGCGCTTTACCGCGTGTTGGCCATCCAGGCGTTGCGCGAGGGAGTGGCCCTGGAGGATGGAACAGCTTTGGCACGGCTTGTCGATCAGCTCAGGGTGCGATTCGCGATTACTGAAAATGGCGGAACGGTGGAACTCGCCGGAGAAGAGATCAGCGCGGAGCTGGTGACCGAAGCCACCGGAGCAGCGGCGTCACAAATTGCACCGCTTCCAGAAGTACGTGCAGCGCTGCTGGATCGACAACGACAGTTTTTGCAGCTTCCCGGGCTGGTGGCAGAAGGCCGGGATATGGGTAGCGTGGTTTTCCCCGACGCTGCGGTTAAAATTTTCCTCGAGGCCAGCGCTGAAGAGCGGGCGCAAAGGCGCTATAAGCAGTTGAAAGATAATGGCATGAATGGTAGTCTGCGCGCCGTTTTAGCGGAGATACGGGCACGTGACAGCCGCGACCGTGAACGCAGCGTTTCGCCGCTTATCCCCGCCGAGGATGCAGTCATTATCGATACTACGGCCCTGTCCGTTGATCAGGTGATGGTGCAGATCCTTGAATTGGGTGGTGAACGTCAATTGTTCAGCACCTGAAATCGCTCTGAACTAGAGCTTTGTTGGGCCCGTTTAGCTGGCAATAATGCAATTTATTCGCTGGTGGTGAGTCAGGCCGGATGGTCGAACTCACCTAAACGGTTTATTCACTTTAACCTTTTACCGATGCAGGAAATTCCATGTCCGAATCCTTTGCCGATATGCTCGAGGAGAGCCTGGCTAAAACCGAACTTAAAGCCGGAGCACTCATTAGCGCCCGCGTACTAAAAATAGACAATGACTACGTCCTGGTCAACGCAGGATTGAAGTCAGAAGGGCTGATTCCTACCCGGGAATTTATCGGTGAAAATCGAGAACTTGAAATTGCGGTGGGTGATGATGTTGATGTCACACTTGAGCTGGTTGAGGATGGTTATGGTGAAACAGTCCTTTCTCGCGAGAAAGCCCGCTTAGCGGCCCAGTGGGTGAGTCTGGAAAAAGCGTTTGAAGCCGAGGAATCAATAACCGGGCTGATGACCGATAAGGTCAAAGGCGGCTTTACCGTGATGATCGGTGATATTC
>JAYNPV010000078.1:9194-11205 GCA_038113925.1 Gammaproteobacteria bacterium
ATATTCGGGCCTTTCTGCCGGGCTCGCTGGTGGATGTCAGGCCGGTTCGTGACACCACCCATCTTGAAGGTCACGAGCATGAGTTCAAGTGTATTAAGCTGGATCGTAAGCGCAACAATGTAGTGGTTTCCCGCCGCGCGGTGCTGGAAGAAGGTCTCGATGAAGTGCGCGAAGCCCTAATGGAAAACCTCGAAGAGGGTGCGGTGGTCAAGGGGATTGTCAAGAACCTGACCGATTACGGAGCCTTTGTCGACCTGGGTGGCCTCGACGGATTGCTGCATATCACTGATATGGCCTGGCGACGCGTTCGTCATCCCAGCGAAATTGTCAATGTCGGTGACGAGATTGATGTGCGCATCCTCAAGTTTGACCGTGAACGGGTGCGCGTCTCTCTGGGCCTGAAACAGCTGGGCGATGATCCCTGGAAAGATATCAGCAGCCGTTACCCGGTTGCCACCAAACTGACCGGTTCGGTCACTAACGTTACTGATTATGGTTGCTTTGTTGAGTTGCAGGAAGGTGTTGAAGGCTTGGTACACATGTCCGAAATGGACTGGACCAATCGCAACGTGCAGCCGGGCAAGCTGGTGCAGATCGGTGAACAGGTGGAGGTGATGATCCTTGAGATTGACGAGGAGCGCCGTCGAATCTCATTGGGCATGAAACAGTGCCGCGTTAATCCCTGGGAAGAGTTTTCGGCGCTCTACAAGAAAGGCGACAAAATCAGTGGGGCGATCAAATCGATCACCGATTTCGGTATTTTCGTGGAACTTTCCGGCAACATTGATGGCCTGGTTCACCTATCCGATATTTCCTGGGATCTTGCTGGCGAAGAAGCGATTCGCAACTACAAGAAAGGCGATGAAGTAGAAGCGGTCGTGCAGTTGGTAGACCCAAACCGGGAAAGAATCTCCCTGAGTATCAAAGACCTGGAGGCTGATCCGGTGATGGAATACCTCAACGGAGTGGGCGGTAAAGGTGCGATTGTTACCGGCAAGGTCAAGGAAGTGGATGCTCGCATTGCGGTTATCACCCTCGCCGAGGGCGTCGAAGGTATTCTCAAAGCTGCCGATATTTCCCGCGAACGCACCGAAGACGTGACCAAAGTACTGCGCCCCGATGACGAAGTGGAAGCAAAAATAATGGGCATCGACAATCATAGTCGGGATCTGCAGCTCTCCATTCGTGCCAAGGACGAGCAGGAAGAGAGCGAAGCTCTTAATGAATACCAGGAGACCGGTGGGGGCAGTACCACCAACCTGGGTGAGTTGTTAAAGCAGCAGCTTGATAGCCGCGAAGATTAATTTCTGAGCTTTATTTGCGGATCATAAACGGGCAGGAGATCTTTTAATCTCTCCTGCCCGTTCGCTTGTAAAAGTGTTGATATCGACCCGCTGGTGAGTATGATCGGCTAAAGCTTTTCTACGGCGCGAGCCGGGCTTTGGTAATTCACGTTACTGCTTGCTCATAATCGGGTGGTGGTAAGGCGAGCACAACTCTTCAATAGCTGTGGCAGCAGGGTTTTTTCACTCAGGTAATCGGACGCCATGCGAATAATAATGTTGTTCCTACTGTTGGTGGTATTTCTCATCGGCGTGTTGTTTACCAGCGTCAATACCAATGCTGTGGCTATCGACTACTATCTGGGTGTGCGTGAAATGCCCCTGGCGGTCGCCTTGCTGATCGCTCTGGTTGTGGGTGTGGTGCTGGGTCTGCTCACCGGGGTGACCGTATCGCTCAAATATAGAAATCAACTGCGGGTCAGCAATCGACAGGTGAAGAAGCTCAATCAGGAGCTTGAAAACCTCAGGGCCCTGCCAGTTAGAGATAGCAACTAGCGGTGATTGAACCGGCATGGCTGATTTTGCCCGCAGTATTTCTTTTCGGCTGGTGGGTCGGCAGACGGTCGCGACTGGCAAAGAAATCAACCGGTAAGCAAGGGCTCTCCTCCGGCTATTTTGAAGGTCTGAATTACCTGCTGAATGAACAACCTGACCGGGCCATCGAAGAA
>JAYNPV010000079.1:0-9832 GCA_038113925.1 Gammaproteobacteria bacterium
GTATGGGAGTGGTTGGGTAGCGCTGCCGTAATTGAGTGATTAATGGCCTGGCAGCATTAAATTCGCCGACGGAAACCGTGTGAATCCAGATGGGTGGTTTGGGGGGAGAGATTCGATAGAATCCGATTCTCTCTGGCCAGCGTCGCCGATATTCCGGGCTGTGTCGCGACTTGACCAGCAGGCGGATGAACAGCACCGGAAGCAGTAAATGGGCGACAATCAGGTAGAGGGGATAAGCCATGGATAAATTCTATTATAGGGTCGCCGGTTTTAGACTCACGGTTTTCATATCCGACCATTTGACAGGAAGTTAAGTACTCTCGATGAAATCGATTAGTCCTGCGCTCTTCACGCAGTTATTGAATGAATCAACGCCGTTGGAAATCGACGGTTTTGGCCCAAAAGTGGTCGAATCTGCCGACGGCAAGACCATCCACAAGTTGTTCCGGCGCAAACGCTGGTTAAGTTCAGCGCTGTTATACCCTTACGCGGTTCGATTTGCCCGCAATGCTGAGCGCCTGGGAGCACTCGGGTTTGAAACGGTTAAGGTCAGAGAGCTTAGTACTTGTCGGCCGTTGGGCTATCACCTGGTCAGTTACGATAAGGCACCCGGGAGAAGTCTGCGAGAGCTAATCAGGGAGTGCCCCGACCCCGAGTATTTTGTGGAACTGGGGCAGTTGATGGCGAGATTACACCGCCAGGGGGTTTATTTCAGGTCGCTGCATCTGGGCAATGTTTTGAGGGACGGTGAACGGGGGCTGGCCCTGATTGATATCGCCGACATGCGCTTCAGTGGTCAGCCGTTGTGGGCGACCACGCGGGTTAGAAATTTCAGACGGTTATTGCAGCGCAGCGATGACCGGGGCCTTTTTTCCTCCTCCGACTGGCGCACATTGGTGGATGCCTATAACCAGAAGGATGGTGTTGATCCATCCTTGTTGCGCACTATTAAACGCCTTGGGGATTCACTCGCCGAGTAACACCCGCAGCGGGGCAGATGGATATTGCCCGCCATCGGAAGGCTTATGCCTCGTCCTCCGGTGAATCCGTTGGGGGGCTATCTGCCACCGGAATGGTGTATTCCTCGGTTAACCAGCCATCTAGATCACTTAGTTTGCAGCGCTGACTGCAGAAGGGCCGATAGGGGTTATCGTCAGTCCACTCAGCCATGGTCTGGCACCGTGGACAGGGCACGCTGGTCATAAGGTGCAGCAACCGAGCTGGAAGTACACTGTGTCCTCGACATGAGTGGGTTGATCCAACTGCGGTTGTCGCATGAAGCGGACAGTAAACCGATGTCGCCCGGCGCTGATTACCGGATAACACTCGGGCGCATCCGGGCAGACCCGAATCAATTGCGCGGGTTGATCAGAATCGAGGGTGTGCTGATAAAAACCGCCGAGTGCGACGCTGGGCACAGTCTCTGCTGACTCGCGGATCAGTTGCAGAATTAACTGAACCGCGAGTTTCAAGGTGGTAAAAGGCTGCATCCAGGTTTGCAGCTGTTGCTCGCGCTCCTGTTCCGGCTTGATCAGCCAGTGTTTTAGCAGTGGCTGGTCAAACTCGGTGTTACCACAGCTGATGTTATGGCGTCGTTTGAGGGTGCTAAGCAGTTCTGCATCAATAGTCGACTGGTAATGGCGGGAGGACTGCTGCCCAAGCCGTCGGGTAAGGCTATCAACGTTTTCAAGAATATTGGTCAGACGTTGCCGGTCCACGCCGGGAAGATGCTGTAGCTCAGAAAGGTTGTTGCTGATTCGTTCCAGTTCTTTGATTATTTCCACCGTAGTGTCGCTGCGGCTGACCAGATCAATTAGATCGAGCAGAGCGTTGAGCGACATGTGCTGACGTTCGTCGACCGGTGTGGATTCTTTACCTTCCAGGTAGCGAAACGCATATTCCATCCTCATTAGCAGGCGAATGCGTTCGTTCAAGGGTTGTTCGTAAAAAGCTGAACCGGGCAACAGAATGGGCTCTCAGCAGGGCTTGTGGTCAGGTAGTTATGGGGTGATTGGCGGCTTTACGGTGTGCCTGGTCTGGCTGTTTATCATCCGCCGACGCGCGGCTATTGTACGGGAATGTGCGGACAGGGCGGAAATCTCCTCCCTTTAACACCGAGGTCAAACTACCGGTGTTAGAGGGTAATGATGCGGGGAAATTTCATAAATTCTGAAAAATAACAGAGTTAGTGTGCTCGTTTGGCAGAGAGTCTGACGTAGCGCTGGTGACAGGACTCCAGCTGCTTTAAGAAGTGTTCCAGTGAACCAGAGTTGTCGATGATGTCATCGGCAGCGTCATTGCGCAGGTCGCGGGATATCTGGGCCGCAATTATCGCCTCCGCCTGCTGTCGGGAGGCACCATCCCGCTCAATCAGCCGGAGGAGTTGGGCTTCATCAGAAACATCAATAACCAGCACTCGATCAGCCAGTTGGTTCATGCCGGATTCAACCAGCAGCGGTACGCTGAAGATGACATAAGCTCCCTGAGCCTGGGCGAGCTGTTGCTTGAGTCGCTGGCGTATCAGCGGATGAAGGATCGATTCCAGTAGCTTGCGTTTATGCTCATCCGCAAAGACTATATCTCGCATCTTTTGGCGATCCAGAGCACCGTCATCCTGCAAAATGGATTCTCCGAAGGCGTCAACGACCTGGGTTAATCCCGGTTGCCCCGGTTCTACCACCTCGCGAGCGACCAGATCCGCATCGACAATTTCGACGCCTTTATCAGCAAAAAAATCGCTGGCGGTGGTTTTGCCACAGGCGATGCCGCCGGTAAGGCCGATTATAAGTGGGGGCATAGCGTAACTATCGTCGACTACTCAGAAATTGAAAAAAGTCTGGTTGATCTGCTCGCCCCATAACAATACTACCCATCCAGCACCGGCAAGGTAGGGGCCAAACGGGATGGGTTTGCTGCGTTGGCCACCAAAAAACAGAATGGTGACAATCCCCACCAGGGCGCCGATTACCGAAGATAATAAAATGATCATCGGCAGGGTTTGCCAGCCTAGCCAGGCCCCTAACGCAGCCAGCAGCTTGAAATCGCCGTACCCCATGCCCTCTTTGCCGGTGACTAGTTTGAATCCCCAGTAGACGGCCCACAAAATCAGATAGCCGAGCATGGTGCCAATAACTGCTTCCTGAACAGAGATGGGACCCCACTCAAGCAGGGCGACCAGCAGGCCCGCCCATAACAGCGGCAAGGTGATGTCGTCAGGCAATAACATTCGGTCTATATCAATGAACACCAGGGCGATCAGCGCCCAGGTAAAAAATAGCGCCAGTGCAGCATAGAGGCCGAACCCAAAATGGTAGGCCACCGCCGACGAGAGCAAACCGGTAGAAAGTTCGATCAAGGGGTAGCGAAGGGAGATAGCAGTGCTGCAATGGGCGCACTTTCCCCGCAGCCAGAGATAACTGAGAACGGGTATGTTTTGCCATGCTCTAACCTTCGCACCGCACGCGGGACAGCGGGACGCAGGAGTGGCCAGATTAAAGACGGGGGGGGCTGGTTCGGTTGGTGTCAGATCGAGAAAGGCTTCGGCCTGCTGGCGCCACTGGTTTTCCATCATTACCGGTAGCCGCAAAATCACGACATTCAGAAAACTGCCGACCACCAGACCTAACGGCAGAATTCACCAAGCGAATAGCAGCGGTGCCCCCGCGAGCAGGGTGCCAAGCTGATCAATCAATGAAATAACGTCTGTGGCGATTTTTGTGGCTAAACCACAGCACCCATTTTGAAGATCGGCAGGTACATGGCAACCACCAATCCACCGATCACCACCCCGAGAAACGCCATAATCAGGGGTTCGAGCATGCTGGTCAGGCCGTCGACTAGGTTATCGACTTCTTCTTCATAGAAATCGGCGACTTTGCCCAGCATGGCATCGACAGAACCGGCTTCTTCACCAATGGAAATCATCTGCACCACCATATTCGCAAACAGTCCGGTGCGTTCGATCGATTGCGTGAGCGTGGTGCCGGTGGATATTTCATCCCGTACCTTGAGAAGCGCCTCCTCATAAACAATGTTGCCCGATGCTCTGGCGACATTATCCATCGCCTCTACCAGAGGGACCCCGGCGGCAAACATGGTTGACAGGGTACGGGCAAAGCGGGCGATGGTGCCCTTGGAGACGATCTCACCCAGAACCGGGGCCTTCAGCATTGCCCTGTCGAGCAGGACATTAAATTTGGTGGAGCGCTTCTTTAACGCTAGCACCCCGTAGATAGTTCCACCAATGGTTGCAAACATAATGAACCAATAGCTCTGTACCCATTTGGATAAATTCACCACGAACTGGGTAGGGGCAGGCAGTTCCCCGCCGAAGTTTTCAAACAGACTCTCAAACTGGGGAATAACAAACAGCAGTAGTATTACGGTAACGATAAAGGCAACCACCATGATCGCTGCCGGGTAAAACATGGCCGACTTGATTTTAGCCTTCATCGCCTCGGTTTTTTCCATGAAGGTCGCTAGCTTTCCGAGCAGGTCATCCAGTATGCCGGCAGCCTCACCGGCGGTAACCAGGTTTACATAGAGGTTGTTGAAATGGAGAGGGTGTTTGGCCAGAGCTTCAGCAAAGCTGCTGCCCCCTTCAACGGTCTGTTTGATGGTCATTATTAATTCGGCCATGGAGGGGTTTTCATGGCCCTTACCGACAATATCAAAGGCCATCACCATGGGCACACCGGCATCCATCATGGTCGCCATTTGTCGTGAAAACAGGGTGATATCCTGGGTGGTGATTTTCTGTTGGCCGCCGCCAAAGAGCTCGATCTGTTTGGCGACTTTGGGGTTACTAATGCCATCTGAGCGCAGTTTGGAGCGAATCACATTGATGTCGGTACCCTTAATTACCCCTTTGACTTTCTTGCCAGCCCGGTCTTTACCGGACCACGCAAAGGAAGAAATCTTGACTGGCTTGCCTTTTTTAGCTGCTGCTGCGCGTGTGGCCATGCTGTTATTCCTTGGTTACCCGATTAACTTCATCGAGGGTGGTGATGCCTTGAATGACCTTGAGTAGGCCCGATTGTCGCAAATCCTTGATACCTTCTTTTTGCGCCTGTTCGGCCAGGTCGAGTGCCGTGGCTTCTGACATGATCAGCTTTGCCATCTCCTCGGAAATAGGCATGACCTGATAAATCCCCGCCCGGCCTTTATAGCCCTCTGTGCACTGGTCGCAACCCACGGCGCCGTAAACGGTAATCCCCTCTTTAATCTGCTCTTCGGTAAAGCCTTCTTCCAGGAGCGCCGGTTCGGGTATATCCACCGGCTTTTTGCAATGTTTGCATAGTCGTCTGGTGAGACGCTGGGCAATGATGAGATTGAGTGCGGAGGCGATGTTGTAGGAGGGAATCCCCATATTCAACAGACGGGTGATGGTTTGTGGGGCGTCGTTGGTATGCAGGGTAGCCATCACCATATGGCCGGTCTGGGCCGCCTTGATCGCGATTTCGCCGGTTTCGAGGTCTCGAATCTCACCGATAAGAATGACATCGGGGTCCTGGCGCAAAAATGACTTGAGCGCACTGGCAAAGGTTAAACCCTGTTTGACGTTGACATTAACCTGATTGACCCCCTCAAGGACAATTTCGGCCGGGTCTTCGGCGGTGGAAATGTTGATGTCGGGATTGTTAATAATATTGATGCCGGTATATAGCGATACCGTCTTACCACTACCGGTGGGGCCGGTGATCAATAGCATCCCGTAGGGTTTTGCCAAATTCTCTTCAAACAGCGCGCGCTGGTCTGGCTCATAGCCGAGCATCTCGATACCCAATTGAGCGCTGGAAGGATCGAGAATACGCATGACAATTTTTTCGCCAAACAGCATCGGGCAGGTACTGACACGAAAATCAATCGCCCGTTTGCCGAACTTGAGTTTCATCCGGCCATCTTGAGGGATTCTTTTCTCCGAAATATCCAGCGCGGAGACCACCTTGACTCGGGCGGCAATTTTTCGCGCCATGCTGATGGGCGCGGCGGCTACTTCTTTGAGTACGCCATCAATTCGAAATCGAATACGGTAGCGCTTCTCATAGGGTTCGAAATGAAGGTCAGAAGCACCTTTATTGATGGCATCGAGCAATATTTTATTGACATAACGCACCACCGGGGCGTCATCGACATCCGAGTCGTGGCCACTGTCGTCCTGGCCTTCCTCTTCCTCTGAGCTGAGTTCCAGGTCATCCAGGTCGTCATCGCCGAAATCATCCAGGCCACCCAGGTCTTCCTCTTCCTGCTCAAGCGCTTTCTCGATAGTGGCGGACAGTTTATCTTCTTCTACCAGGATCGCTTCCGTTGACAGGCCGACATTAAATTTAATCTCGTCCAGACCCTGAAAATTAGTCGGGTCGGAGACAGCCACGTAAAGCCGTTGACCCCGCTGATAGAGCGGTAAAGAGTGGTGTTTTCGTATCAGTTTTTCGCCGACTGATTTGGTGGCAGCAGCTTCTATATCCAGCGCGTCCAGGTCGAAAACCGGAATACCGAAATCAGCCGAAGCAGCCACGGCAATCGCTTTGGCACTAACCAGATCTTTTTCTACCAGGTGAGTTACCAGCGGAACCTTGTCGGTATTCGCATCATTGATGGCTTTTTCGGCGGTCGCCTCGTCAAGCAAGCCTTCATCGACGAGTTTACGTGCCAAACCGGTCAAGACTATAGCGGGATTAGCCGTTGCCATGGAATTCCACCCAGATTGTTACGAAAAGTCCGAAAACCAAATTTGCACCACTATATCAAGGGATTAGCCGTAAATCGACCTAACTTTATTGATTGTGATTTGATCCGCTGTCAGCGTTCAGCCGTGAGTAAAGCAACATGGTGATCTGCTCTGACACCAGACCGATCAGGAATATGGTCAATGCAGAGATCAGCAAGGTCACCCCCATATTGGTAAATCGGCCATCTGAAAAATAAGTATAGGCATAGTAACCGAGCCCCACTGCAGCCTGAGCGACCGCGATCGGGAAAAATATTTTCAGCGGTGAATACAGGATAGTAAGCTTGAAAATGATCAGTAAAAAGCGAACACCGTCCTGGAGCGGCCTAAGGTGACTTTTACCGTTGCGCTGACGCACCTTGACCGGCAAGTAGGCCACATTATAGCCACTGCGAAAGAAGGCCATGGTGATGGTGGAAGGATAAGAAAATCCATTAGGTAACAGCGGCAAAAATTGCAGGAAAGCGCGCCTCTTTACCGCCCGCATCCCGCTGGTCAGGTCCTTGATTTTTTGTCCGGTGACCAGGCTAGCGAATTTGTTGTAAAAAGTGTTTGCTATTCCCCGCGAGAGGGTGGCCTGGGAGCTGAAGTCCCTGGCTGCCACCACCATGTCAAAACCTTCGTCAAGTTTTTCTACAAGCGCGGCGATGTCTGAGGGCGAGTGCTGTCCATCAGCATCCAACATTACAAGATAATCGCCGGTGGCGGCCAGCGCACCACTTTTAACCGCTGCACCGTTGCCTTTGGAGTAGGGGTGATAGATTCTCACCACCTTATTTGCTTCGCACACTGTTGCGGTTTCATCTTCTGAACCGTCATCACAAACGATAATCTCTGCATCGCTAATACTCGATCGTATCGCGGGCAAGAGTTCTGCCAGCGAAGCTGCTTCGTTTTTAGCGGGGAGGATGATGCTTACGTCTGGTGTTGATTTCAAAAGAAAATTTCCATAGTAGGATTTAGATGCCAAAATTCGATTTCATAGTTTCTAAGCGATTTTCCTCAAATAACCATCCGGAGCGACGGTAATTTGAAGCTTGTCTGTTATTGACGCGTCAATTTCGAATTCTGGATGGGTAGAAAGATATTCTTTGACAGCCGTTTTGGGGTTGTTGCCGGGACCCCAGGATCGGTCAGGGAACATGCTATCCGGTAAGTTATCGATGATGGTATCGAAGACAACGCAATAGCTACTGTTTGTTACCAAGGGAGCGTAAGCTTCGAGCTCTGCTAGAACGTGTTCGTGGGTATGGTTGGAATCGAGGCAAACAAGCACGCGTTGGAATCGTTTCGCAATCTTCGTAACTTTGTCTATGGTTTCTGGGCTGATACTTGAGCCCTCTATCATTTCGACCCAATTAGCTAACGGATGAGAAGTGATAGCTTGGCGATTGTGTTGTCGGATATCTATATCGATACCCAACACTTTCCGCCTGGGTGAATCAGGATTAATGATATTGCTATTTTCAATTGCTTCCGTCAGGTCTAATAAGGCCAGCATTGACGCACTGAAGATCAAGGAGCCACCATGGGCTATCCCGGTTTCGATTACCAGGTCGGGTTTTACCGCCCAGATTAGTTCCTGCATGGCGACTATATCCTGAGGGTATTGGATGATAGGTCGTCCGAGCCAGGAGAAATTATAGGAATATTTTGGCAACGTGGAAGCGGTCATGAACGCCTGACTTGACGCGATAATAGCCTTGTTGCCCGGAAGTTCTTCTATTCTTTTTTTAACTTCTTTCTCGAAGCTGTCCATCGGCTGTTCCATGATGTTGTTATAGTTGACCGGCTACGTATAGGCCGGGTTACGGAGAGTCACCGTAAAAAATCACTCGTTGTTGATACCGACAATTTTTGGCGGGTCAAATGCGTTGTTACTTACGGCACTAAATTTAAGCAGATGGTGGTTGCCAGTTTCATTAGCAATCTCTTCGGCTATTTGACGAATGGTTATCGGCACACCAGAGCATATGTTTTTTGGACCTATATTGTCTCCCAGCGCCTCTTCTACGATCATGCGGCCCGCTTCGCGGACATTTAGGTAATCTCTGATCTGGTTGCCAGTTCCGAGATTGGCTACTTTCCCGGCCTTCAGGCTGTTGCGAATATAAGGGACAAGGCGCCTGGGGTCTTCGCCCTCGCCGTAAAGATAAAATAATCTGCACCAGGAAAAACCTATACCGGCATGACCTAAAATACTAGATAACGCTGTATAGGTTGCAGCTTTTGCGGCTGCGTAGGGTGTGAGAGGGTTTAGCCGGGTAGTTGTTGAAAGGAAGCCCGGTTCCAAGTCATATTCGAGACAGGTGCCGATTCCGACAATCCTTCTAACGCCTGAACCTATAGCTCCCTGGGCCAGGCTTAATGTGCCTTTCAGGCAATCTATATTTTTACCTGAATAGAGGTATTCTCCAGGTTCAGCATACCAGGCGGAATGAATGATGGTATCGATTCCCGAACACGCGGACTCCCACCAGCCAACGGACTCTGAAAACATATCGGGGGTCTCAACCACTTCCCCTGGTTGCCTAGGCGGTTCATTTGATTTTTTCAAATAGTTGGCTCGGATTATTCGCCGAACGGGGATTTTTTGCCTGCTTAGCTCGGCAAGAATCTGACGACCAACAAAGCCAGTAGAGCCGGTAAGCAAAATCGTTCCAGTCATGAAACTGATAGCTCTGGAATAGCGGTGACGATTTTCATTCCTTGCTCCGTCATTGAAGAAATCCGTTCGCTAATCTCAGATTTTAGATTCCACGGCAAAATAACCAAATAGTCCGGTCTGTTGTTTTGTAAGTGAGATTCCTTAACAATCGGAATCCTGCTTCCGGGCAGATATTTACCCTGTTTTTCTGGATTATTATCGACTACGTAACTGATTAAATTGGTGCCTACTCCGGCGAAATTTAGCAGAGTGTTGCCTTTAGCAGCAGCGCCATAAGCCGCGACCGTTTTGTGAGAGCGTTTGGCATTACCTAAAAATTCCAGAAAATCGACTTTGATTTGTTCGGCCTTTTGTTGGAATCCTTCGTAAAAGGATATTGTGGTTATTCCTGCATTTTTTTCATCATTTAAAATACTGTTAAGTCGCTTGTTAAC
>JAYNPV010000079.1:9842-11062 GCA_038113925.1 Gammaproteobacteria bacterium
GGGCATAAAGCCGCAGGCTCCCCCCGTGAGTAGGAATCTCTTCAACGTCATAAATAGTAAGACCATGGGCGTTAAAAATAATATTAACCGTGGTTAGAGAAAGGTAAGAAAAGTGTTCATGATAGATAGTGTCGAACTGATTGTTTTCAACTAGTTTGAGCAGGTGAGGAAACTCGAAGGTCGCGGTGCCATTTTCCGCTAATAAAACTGGGATGCCGCTCACAAAGTCGTTAATGTCTGGGACATGTGCCAGGACGTTATTTGCCACTATCAAATTGGCACGCTGCTTATCTGTTTGCAGCTTCCGTGCGAGTGCAACGCCAAAAAAATCCTGAATAATCGGAATGCCTTTTTTCATGGCAGTCGCCGCAGTTCTTGCGGTTGGTTCAACCCCATAACAGGGAATTCCATTTTTTTTGAAATTTTGTAATAGATAACCATCATTTGCAGCTATCTCAACCACCAGGCTCTTGTTTGTTAGTTGTAACCTGGTGGTAATTAGATCGGCATAGGCTTTCGCATGATCAACCCAAAGACGAGAGTAGGAACTAAAATAGGCGTATTCTTCCGAAAATAACTCCGCCGCGGCAACAAAATCTTCGGTTTGAACCAACCAGCAGCTATCGCAGACAAGCACTTTAAGCGGATACCACTTTTCTGATTCTGAAACGGCTTGATTGGTAAGGTAGGCATTAGAGGGTGGAGCACTGCCCAGATCAATAAATGTGCGAAATAGCTTGGTGCCACAATGCCGGCAATTCATTCGAAGCCAACACCAGTAAATTGAGGGTCAATCATGGGTGCGGCGCAGTCATTGTCTGATCTATTTATAACCGGGAATGTCCAGTATATTGAAAATGCGGGATCCAGCGCGTTAAGGGTCATTGCGTGTGCGTGAGCATAAGATTGGGAGTGGAAATAAAGTAATTGACAGTGATTAGTGAGAGTTTGAAACCCGTGTGCAAAGCCCTCCGGAATATAGATTGCTGTCTTGTTTGTTGCGCTAAGAGTTTCGGCGTGCCATTTTAGGAAGGTCTTGGAGTCCCTTCGAATATCAACGACTACATCAAGAATTTCTCCATTAATACAGGTAACAATTTTTTTTTCCGCAAAAGGCGGTCGCTGATAGTGCATGCCTCGAATAGTGCCCTGTCGGTTGGTCTCGGACAGATTTATCTGAACTATGGGTCGCTTGAAAAGAAATATCAGTGAGTTTCGGT
>JAYNPV010000080.1:0-2468 GCA_038113925.1 Gammaproteobacteria bacterium
CTGCCGGGCCAGGCACGCGCCTGACCTTGACCCACGATCGGTTTACCACCGAGTCCGTTGCCGAGGATCACCGCCGTGGCTGGGATCAGTGTCTGAAAAAATTGTCTGCCGCTTTGGGGCTTGAGAATTAACTACCATCAGGAGATTGAACATGGCCGATCACACAGTGGTATCGAAGAGCGAATGGTTACAGGCCCGCCGGGAGCATCTGGCAAAAGAGAAAGAATTTACCCGATTGCGGGATGAACTGGCCCGGCAGCGACGGGCGCTGCCCTGGGTTAAAGTGGAAAAAAATTATCAGTTTGAATCCATCGCTGGACCGCTGAGCCTGGGGGAGTTGTTCGGCGAGGCCAGCCAGCTTATTGTCCAGCATTTTATGTTTGGCCCGGACTGGCAGGAGGGCTGCCCGATGTGTTCCTTTTGGGGGGACAATTTTAGCGGTACCAGCGAGCATCTGGCTCATCGTGATATTAGTTTTGTCGCCGTTTCCCGCGGCCCGCTGGAGGCAATTCAGGCCTATAAAACGCGCATGGGCTGGGATTTCAACTGGGTTTCATCCCTCGGCAGCGATTTTAATTTTGACTTTGACGTCTCGTTTACCGAGGCAGAAATGGCTGCGGGCAAGGTCCGCTACAACTACCGAGAGACCACATTCCCCAGCAGCGAGGGACCGGGAGTCAGCGTATTCGTGCGCGATCAAGCCGGTGAGATTTTTCACACCTACTCCTGTTATAGCCGTGGCCTGGATATGCTCAACGGTGCTTATCACTATATCGATCTGACCCCGAAGGGTCGCGATGAGGATGAACTGCCCTACCCGATGGCATGGGTGCGTCGGCATGATCAGTATTAGAGTTGACTTAGACCATCGATAAATCAGCGCCGCCGTCCCGATGCGGGCCAGGCCAGCTCCAGTCAATCAAGGCGCGGGGAGAGAGGTGGGTTTCTTTGTGTTCGGCGCGAGTTCTGTGGCCACCGCCGGGGGGTTCTGCGCCCCGGTGGGCGCCACTTACGCCGCTCCTGCGCTTTCGGGTGATGGTGTGAAAACTGCCTATTCGCGGATAAATCCCATCTGTTTTCGGTAATACTCCCACCCCGGCAGGTTGCCGGATTCGTCGTTCTGTTTGAATTCGAAGCCGACATCTTCTTCGCTGAATACGCCTTTCTGGAAGGTGACGTTACCGGGGGTGTGATTGCCTTCCTGAATACGCATGAAAATGGAGGCGTCCTCGGCGGATACCAGGCCGGAGGGGCCGAGCATGTTCGAGCTTTGCCGCACCCGGTGGCGGACCATCTCTTCGTCGTCATCGAGGAGATAAAAGTAGCCGAAGTGCACCTCGGTTATATTAACGCCGCGGGGAAATGCAAAGCGGATATTGATCATATCCAGGTGCTTGGTAACGCCGGTGATGGGTTTCATCGCCGCGATTACCGAGCCGCTGGTGTCTTTGCCCTTGAAGTCAATCAGGCTGCCGTCGACGAGTAAATCCTGTTTATCAATATCGGGCAGGGCTAATTCAGAAACAAAGCCGACATGACCGCGCTCGGTGGCAAACTGGCGACCCGCGCCACCCTGCCAGTTGAGCAGTTTAAAAGCCTTGTGCAGCAGGGGGGCGTGGTAACCGTCGTTGTCGATATAGACCTTCCAGTTACAGTCGTAGAGCACCTTCTGGTAACCGAGCAGGCGGATGCGCCCGTCGCCACCGAGCCCGGATCTCAGGGGTGCCGCGACCTCGCCGAGAAAGGTTTCGATATCCGGCGTGTCGTCGCTCAGGGTAGCGAAAATCATGCCGGCAAACTCGGTACTGCGAACCTGCGGCAGGCCGAAATCCTCCTGCTTGAAACTCGGCGAAAAGTCGTCCATGTTAGGCGCGCCGCGCAGCTCTCCTTTGGAGTCAAACAGCCAGCGGTGGTAGGGGCATTCGTATTCGAGGCTATTGCCGCAGGTGCGGGTCTCCATCAGGTTACCGCGGTGGGAGCAGGCGTTCTGAAATACCCGAATGGTGCCATCTTCGCCGTGGATAACCAGCACCGGCATTTCACCGATATAAAAGGTCTTGAAATCGCCCGGATCGGGGATTTCCCCGGCGTGGGCAATCGGGTGCCACTCGGCACCATAGAAAATATTTTTTAGTTCGGCCTGATAGATGTCTTCGCGATCAAATACTTCTTTGGGTATCTGGTTAATCTTGCTTGGCCAGGCCAGCAGCGGTGCTCTGTTTTCGGGTGCATTCATTGCGGACTCTCCTCCCATATCAGGTCTAGGTAACCTTACACCCGGTCAGGTCGGCTCACAAGCGGCTTCAATAGGGAGTGCCACCCGTTGCCCGGCAGCGGTCAGTGGGTTGGCCCCCGGGATAGCGACCCAACTTAACCGGCCAGCAGCAACCCCGGTTCTTCGATGATGTCGATCATGTGCTCCATAAACAGGGCGCCGTAAACCCCGTCAATGAGGCGATGGTCATAGG
>JAYNPV010000080.1:2478-8218 GCA_038113925.1 Gammaproteobacteria bacterium
CTGCTGGGCGACCACTTCTCCCTCGACCACGGCGGGCATCGGTTTGATACGGGTCATGGCGATGATGGCCACTTCCGGGTGGTTAACAATGGGTCGACCGACGCGGTCATGTTTGCCGTGGCTGCCGACATTGCTCAGGGTGATGGTGCCGCCTTTCAGGTCTGCCAGGTCAATTTTCCGGGTCCGGGCCAGTTCTGCCAGTCGGTCAATCTCGGTAGAAATTTCCGCCAGCGATTTCTGGTCCGCATTTTTGATTACCGGCACCATCAGCCCGGCATCCGTGTGGGTGGCAAAGCCGATGTTTATCTGCCCGTGTTCAACAATTTCGTTGCTGGTGTCATCAATACTGGCATTAAAAAACGGGTAGCGACGAATGGCCGGGATCATGGTTTTCATCACCATGGCGGTGAAGGAGATTCGGCAGTCGAGTTGTTGTTGCAGTAATTTGCGCAGGGCAACAAAGCGCTCGGCGTTGCAGGAAAATGCCGAGGTGGCGTGGGGAATGGTGGTGACCGAGCGCACCATGGTCTCAGCGATCGCTTTACGCAGGCCTTTGATCGGGGTGCGCCTGTCGCCCTGAATGGGGGCGATGGCGGCGGGTGTGACATCCAGGCGAACCCCAGGGTCGCGGGAATGCTGATCAATATCGCTGCGTAATATACGGCCTTTGGGACCGCTGCCCTGCACACTGGCAAGATCGACCTCTTTTTCGCGGGCATATTTGCGCGTACTGGGGGCGGCGCGATAAGTTCCGCCGCTGCGGGCCGGCAATGGCGCGGCTGCAGGCAATGGTGCGGCTTCGATTGCCGGTTCGGTCGCCGGTTGATCCTTCTGATCGGCAGTGACGACGGCATCGGTTTCAAAACTGGCGAGTACGCTGCCGACGGTGACGGTGGTGCCGCTGGCGGCGTGGAGCCGCGTCAGTACCCCGGTGCAGGGTACCGGTATCTCTACCACCGCCTTGTCAGTTTCTATTTCGCAGAGCAGGTCATCCTCTTTGACCGCATCGCCTTCCTTGACGTGCCACTGCAACAGTTCAGATTCGGTAATGCCCTCGCCGACATCCGGCAGGCGAAATTCGTAACTCATTGAATGTTTCCTCTCACGGCGTGGCTCACCGACCGCTTACCGCGCCTGTTGATATCGTGACTAGAACTGGTAGTTGAGCAGTGCCTCGATGCCGGACTTAACCCGCTCGGTTCCCGGCAGGTAGATATCCTCCACCTGGTTGTCCGGGAAAAACACATCGAAGGCGGTGACCCGCTTGATCGGTGCTTTTAACCACTCCATGGCGTATTCACTGATCAGGGCGGATAACTCCGCACCGGGGCCGGCGGTACGCCTGGCCTCGTGGACGATCAGGCAGCGACCAGTCTTTTTCACGGACTCCAGCAGCGGTTCCACATCCAGCGGGGCGAGGCTACGCAGATCAATAATCTCCACGTCGGCCCCCAGCTCATTCACCGCTTCCTGGCTGACGTGAACCATATTGCCCCAGGTGATCAGGGTCAGCTCCTGGCCTGACTGCACCAGGCGACATTTATCCAGCGGCAGGGTGTAGTCATCATCGGGCACCGGCTCACGAAAGGCGCGGTAGAGTTTGGTGTGTTCGAGAAAAATCACCGGATCGTCGCAGCGGATCGAGGCCGCCAGTAGGCCCTTGGCTTCGTAGGGGGTGCTGGGGCAGACCACGCGAATACCCGGCGTATGCATCAGGTAGGCTTCGGTCGATTCAGAATGAAACGGCAGCGGTTTGATGCCGCCGCCAAACGTGGCCCGTATGGTCACAGGCACCTTGACCAGACCGCCGGTTTTCTGGTGCAGATTGGCCAGGTGGTAAACGAACTGTCCCCAGGCGTTGTACATAAACCCGAGGAACTGCATCTCCACTACCGGCCGTTCGCCGCGCATGGCCATGCCGACCGCCGCGCCAATCAGGCCGTTTTCGGTGAGTGGGGTGTCGATCACCTGTTGGTCGCCAAAATCATCATAAAGGCCATCGGTGGCACGAAAAACGCCGCCAATGGGGCCGATGTCGTAACCCATCACCCGTACCTGGGGGTCCCGCGTCAGTTCCTGACGCAGGGTCTGGTTGATGGCGGTGACCAGATTGAGATCTTCACTGCCGCTCATCACAGGCCCTCCCCGGTGAAATCGACCAGCGGGTTCCGTCCCGCCAGTTCCGCGGCCAGTTCTGCCCGTTGATGCCGTTCGCTCCAACCAGGTTCGCCGATCAGGTGGCTTTCGAACATGGCGGTTGCCGGGGTCGGCGGCACCGCACGGCCCCGGTCGATAGCTTCGCGCAGCCAGGTTTCGGCTTCGGCTGCCATGGCCTCGCGGGTATTGCCGTCGATGATTTTTTCTGCCAGCAGGTATTTCTCAAACCGTTCGAAGGGATCGAGCGTTTTCCAGTACTCGGCTTCATCTTCGGTACGATAAACCTCCGAGGCATCGGCGGTATTGTGGTCGAGCATGCGGTAGCTGACCGCCTCGATCACCGTTGCGCCATTGCCTTTCCGCGCCCGATCAGCCGCCTGTTTTACCGTCTGGTAAACCGCAAAGACGTCATTGCCGTCGATGCGCTGGTGGGGAATACCGTGGGCCTCCGCCTTCTGGGCAAAGGTCTCCGCCGCGGTCTGTTTGCTGGCGGGCATGGAGATACACCACTGGTTATTCTGGATAATGATGACCACCGGGGCATCAAAGACTCCGGCAAAACTCAGACCGTCGTGAAAATCGCCTTCGCTGGTGCTGCCTTCACCAATGAAAGCGACGCTAATGGAATCGCGACCGGCGAGTCTGTCGGCCATGGCCGACCCAACCGCCAGCGGAATGTTGGCCCCAAGAAAAACGGCATAGGGCATGAAGGTCACTTGCGGGAGCTGATCGGCGTCGATGGGCAATTGCTCGCGGATATGTTCGGGTGAGTTGCCCATTAATCCCGCCATGGCCCGGTCGATGGGGGCATTCCAGTAAAGCAGGGTGCTGTTCTGGCGGTAAGAGGGGAAGCACCAGTCGCCGGCTTTCATGGCCGCGGCAGCGCCCAGGCCAACCGCTTCTTCGCCGCGGGAAACAGCCGCTACGCTCAATACTCCCCGGCGCTGCAATCGCACGGCAATGTCTTCAAAGGTCCGCGTTTCCACAAACACCTGATACCAGCGCAGCAGCTCTTTGCGAGACACACGGGGCAGCTTGCCGTTAAGGGTGCCGTCCGGGTTAAGAATACGGAAATAATCCTCATTGGGCCGGACTTCGGTCCATTTGGTTTTGCCCACGGTTTCCTCCTGCTTACGGTTGGATTATCTTTTTAGTTTGTTATGGTGGCGGTCAGTATAAGAAATTAATAGCGGTCGGTGTGCGCGGGCGCGGTCGATCGCTGAGACAGGCAGTTGAGGAGCAAAGAGATGATTGAACTTTACGACCACCCGGTTTCACCCTGTGCGCAAAAAGTTCGGCTGGTACTGGCGGAAAAGGGGGTTGATTTTGAACTGCGACCAGTGGACCTGGCGGCCAAGCAGAACCTGACCCCCGATTATCTGGCTCTAAATCCTGCGGGACTGGTGCCGACCCTGGTTGTGGATGGGCGGCCGGTCCCCGAGTCCACGGTCATCTGTGAACTACTGGATGATCTTTACCCCGATAACCCGTTAAGACCCACGGATCCTTTTGAACTGGCACAGATGCGCCTCTGGACCAAAAGGCTGGATGAATCCCTGCACGCCGCCTGCGGGGCGCTGCAGTGGCCGATGTTCATGTTGCCGGTACTGGCGAAAATGAGTGAAGCTGATGCTGAAGCGCTGCTGGCGAAGGTGCCTGACCCGGTGAGGCGCGGTCGGCAGCAGGAACTTTATCGGCAGGGCATGGAGGCGCCAGTAGCAGCGGCCGGCATCAATACCTATGACCGGTTTCTGGCCGATATGGAGTCATTACTGGCCGGCCAGCCGTGGCTGGCGGGTAACAGTTTTTCGTTAGCCGATATCGGGGTGATGCCCTATTTTCAGACCTTGAAACAGTTTGGCTGGACGGAGCTCTATGGGGCGCGGCCGGCGGTGGCTGACTGGGTTGAGCGCTGTTTTAGCCGCCACAGTTATGCGCCTGCCATCGGCGAGGTGATGCCGGCGGCGCTGCTCGAACAGATGGCGGTCTCCGGCAAACAGGCATGGCCGACGTTAAAAGCCGCGATTGTTTGACACGCTGACTAGCGGTGCAGATTATTCGGGCACCCACTAATTCGGTTGTGCGGATAATCGGTTGCAGACCCGGTTGTCGGCGGGTTTAAGTTAGAGGTAGCTCGGTGGCCCCGCGCTGGTCATAGGCCTGTGCCGCCAGCTCCCTTAATTGACCGATAAGCGCCATGTTTTTGGCGGGGAGATGGTCCAGGTAGTGGGGTTTGGGGTGGTCGAGATAGAGCAGCCCGCCGACCCGGCCGGCCAGTTGAAAAGGCAACAGGGCAAATGATCCGGCGGGACCGAGCCGTCTGTACCAGTCGGGGACCGGTTCCTGGATGCTGTGCACTTCGAGGTCGCTAACAATGATATCGGTGCCGTTAAGTGCTGCCCGGCTGAACATCTGGCTATTGCCATCCAGCGGGAACTGAAATTGTTTCAGCAGGCTCTGGACTTTCTTACCCACGGCATAGCGGGCTTTTACCTGTTGCCGGGCGTCCAGACAGCGGCACAGCAGCACCCGGTGGCAACCGGTTCCGTAATAAATTGAGGCGAGAATTTTGCGGATCAGGTCATCGAAATCGTAGCCGTCACTGGCCAGTAGCTGGCTGATTTCTGCGACCCCCCGAGTCAGGGTGGCGGTGGTCTTGTTATTCTGTTCGGCTGAATCAACGGCGGTGATATCCCTACTGTTTTCGCCTGGGTTTTCCGCGTCGGGGGTGGTTTCAGGAAAATGCGTCGACCAGTTATTGATGCCGTCGATGAGGGCGATGTCCTGAGTATCGATTTTGAGGATGGTGCAATATTTGCTGAAATCAGCGCGACTGCCATCCAGAATTTCCTCAATTTCGTCGCCGCTCATGTCCAGCACCGACTCGTATTGATCGCGCAGTCGGCTCAGTGCCGGTCGCAGTGAGTTCTCTCCATCGGCACTGGCCAGCAGGTCGGTAATATCGTTGCTGATTGCGGCGTAAACAAGGCCGCCATTGCCCCGCAGGGTGGCATCGTTTTCCAGCTCCAGTGGCTGCAACGAATTCACCAGGAACTCGGGTAACGACCAGTCGGCAGCGATTTCGTAGCCGATTTCCAGGTAGGAATATCCCAATATATCCAACGATGCGTCGGCTTCGCTGGCACCGGCGTTGACGGCCTCGGTAATCCTGGCCTGCAGTTCCGGCATATGAAAACAAACCAGCAGTTTTCCGAACCGATAAAACATGCCGATCAGGTAACAGTCATCGACATTCTGTTCCCCCCGGCGAATGGCAATTTTGCGCGCCAGGGTTGCACTGAACAGGGAACGCACCAGTTGTTCCTTGACGGGCAGGGATTTCTCTTTGCCGCCGGTCATGTCAATCATGATAAGCGAGGAGGCAATTTCCCTGACCGTGTTGAATCCAAGCATCATTACGGCATGACTCAAGGAGGTGATTTCTCCCCCGGCGCTGGAAACGTAAGCGCTATTGGCGATACGCATCACCTTGGTGGTCAGGGCGAGATCCTTGGCGATGACGGCGGCAATGGCGGGGGCATTTTTCTGGTTACCGGCAAACAGACTGCTCATGTTGGAAATG
>JAYNPV010000080.1:8228-10989 GCA_038113925.1 Gammaproteobacteria bacterium
GAGTGTACGCAGGCTATCCTCTTTGGGTTGAATTTTGCTCAAGGTAATGTTGGTGATGATCTCGGCCTGATACTCCTCAAGGGAATGCCTAAAATCACTCACCTGTTCGAAGCGCGCCTGCGGCTCGGCTGCAAGCGCCCGCCCGAGAATAAGATCAATTTCGGCAGGTACCTCCGCGTTAAGGGAGGAAGGCGGGGCAAAGTTTGCAGCAGCAATCAGGTCAAATATCTGCTCCATGGTGCTGCCGGTGACCGGGTGCTTGCCGGTCAACAACTGGTACATAATCAGTCCGGCGGCAAACTGGTCCGCAGCCGGGGTCATGATGCGCCTGGTGACATATTCAGGGGCCATGTATCGGGGTGAACCGGCGAGGCCTTCCTCGCTTTTTTCCCCTATTCCCCTGGCGATTCCGAAATCGGTGATTTTGGCGATGTTGGAAGGCGTAACCAGAATGTTGGCCGGTTTCAGATCACCGTGGATGATGCCGCGATTGTGAGCAAAGGAAAGGCCATCAAGAATCTGCATGGTCTGGGCAATGGCCTGGTCGACCGGAAGTCCTGTAGGGTGAGTTTTGATGATGGCAGAGAGCAGGGGGCCGGAAACATACTCCAGCACCAGATAGGGGGCATCACCGACAAATCCAATTTCGTAAATGCTGACGATATTACGATGCTGAAACTTGCTCACCATGCGTGCTTCACGCAGCAACATCTGCATGCCATTGGTCGTGGTATCGCCACTACTGGGGCGGTGATTGGCCGATCCCATTGACTTGATCGCCACCTGACGCTCGAGGTGGGGGTCAAAAGCCAGGTAGACAATTCCCTGCGCGCCCTCACCCAGCACTTTTAGCAGTTGGAATCGGTCCAGATTACCCAGATCCGCCGGGCCGCCGGTCGGAAGGGGGGGTGAGTGGGGTTGGGCTATGCTCATCTGTCTCGCCGGTTATTTTTCCCTGATAACAGCAGTCAATGAAACACGGGCACCCGATCGCGCAACGGGGGCCGGCGTTGCTGTGAATTCTCAGGGTTAATATCGGCAGGAGGTGAGGAATATTGAGTGATTTTATCCTTATCCGGCGTTTCGGCTTCAGTCCAAAATAAAACCAGTGATGAGTTAGGGAACCGCCTCGTCCGAGTAGTGCCACTGGCCGGATTCATCCTGGCGGCGGGTAATTCCCCCGCCGGTGGGCAGCACGGGCGGGGGCTGCTCACTGCTGAGGTTATTTTGGTGCAGGGTCCGAAATTCAATCGCCGCATCGAGCACCCGTCGCGATGCGTCAGCGGGCGGGTCACTCACCACAGCGCTGTGAGTGGGGGGCTCCTGTCTACAGCCGCCACTGCCGTAACCCTGTTCTGCGGTCTCAATACGGGTCAGATAGGGACCGGTGAAGGTCAATATTCGACTGAACCGGTTGGCACCACAGTTGTAGTGCCAGGTTTCCACTGGCTGGCTGAATCGGCTCTGGTGGCGACCAATCAGCAGGAGTTTGTTATCGAGCCGGTTGGCGGTGGTCAATTCATCTTCCTGCTCAACCACCCCGCTGCCTTCCGATAGGGTGGGTTCGCCACATTTGCGTAGCACTTCGAGTTTGCTGTCACCTTCGCGTACCAGATGATTGCCACAGCGCATCGCCTGGGTCGAAAAACTGACCAGGGTTAGAATTGCCACTACCAGAAGTCTGCTGGTCACCGCCGCTCCTAATCGCTATGCCGATGCTATCTGTAGACCGCTCTCCACTGGAATAGTTTTTATCCCGCGGATGCCAACCGCCCGAAGGGTCGGGTCAACACGATTAACTGTGGCAATAAGGTGAGCGCTCCAAGAATGGCAATCAGCATTGCCAGACTGGTGAGCAAGCCAAAATAAATGGTGGGAATAAAGTTGGATAACACCAGGATGGAGAAGCCAACAATAATGGTCAGCGAGGTGTAAAACATCGATTTACCGATACTGGCGTGACACCTTTTCATGGTGGCGGTGTAATCACGGTCTTTTTCGAACTCGTGGCGGAAGCGTTCGATATAGTGAATCGTGTTATCCACGGCGATACCGATGGAGATAGCGGCAATGGTGATGGTCATCATGTCCAGCGGAATCTGCGCCCAGCCCATCACCCCGAGTACGCAGCAGGCCGATAACAGATTAGGTGCCATGGCAATGGTCGCCAGTTTCAGGGACCGAAACAGCAGTAGAAACATCACCATAATGCCGGCGAACACGGTGCCCAGGGTGAGCACCTGCGAGCGAAACAGGCTCTGTAGCATATTGTTATAGAGCACCATCATGCTGGTGAGGCGAAACTGATCGGGTTGCAGACCGATCTTTGCCACCAGGTCACTGCGTATCTGTTGCAGTAGCTGATCCCGCTTCAGGTCGGGGTCGGAATCGATAATGCGCATGGTTACACGCGCCTGATTGTTGTCCACCGATACATAGGGGTCGATCACCAGGCGTCTGAATTCTGCAGGTATACGGCTGTAAAGCAGCGCCAGCTCCAGATCTCCCAGGGGCTCGCCATCGGTGAACTGTTCAGCCAGTTCCATCATCGTGCGCATGGAGAGAACCTTGCCGGTCTCCGGTAACCCGTCCAGGTAGTCGTGGACCACCCGTATCTGTTCCATGCGATCGCGGGTAAACCACTCGCGATCATCGTTGGCTGCGGTTTCGGTTGTCTCGTCATCGCCCCAGAGATCGTCCTCTTCGTCCTCGGCCCAGAGATCGTCCTCTTCGTCCTCGGCCCATAAATCCTCTTCCTGGT
>JAYNPV010000081.1:0-4347 GCA_038113925.1 Gammaproteobacteria bacterium
GCAGTAGTACTCTCCTTTGCCATTATCAAAGGCGGCTAACCAGCCTTTCATGTCCTGACTATCCAGCGCGGCGATGTAATCGGCCTGCAGGTCGGCGATCTGGTCGCGAACTTCTCTGCTGACGCTGCTTAAACTGCTGTTACTCATGACTGCGCCCTCCGAAACCCCATTAATTTTCGATAATATTCCCAACGCGGCAGGTTACCGGTTTCATCATTCTGTGCCGGATCAAAATTGAGCTGTCTGGGGTCGATGACCCCTTTCTGAAAAATGGCGTTGCCCGGCGAGATATTGCCGTGGTGGATGCGGGTGAAAATAGCAGCATCCTCCAGGCTGATCATGCCACTCGGACCGAGCAGATTAGAGGCCTGACGCAGACGATGGCGGGCCATCGATTCATCGTCATCTTCATGGCGGAAGTAGGCGTAGTGCACCTCGGTATGGTCATTATCGCGCGGGAAGGCAAAGCGAATATTCAACATATCCAGGTGCTTGGTGAACACGGTGATCGGAAAAGTAGAGATCACCAGTGAGCCATTACTGGTATCGGTACCCCTGAATTCGATCAGGCTGGGATCATCCAGCAGATCCACTTTATCGGGGATGGTCAGATCGGCCTCAAAGACGATATGACCGTTTTCCGTGGGGCTCTGGGTGCCCTTGCCACCCTGCCAGTTGAGCAATTTAAAGGCCGGGTGGAGCAGTGGCGCGTGATAGCCATCGTTATCAACGTAAGCTTTCCAGTTGCAGGCGTAATTGACTTTCTGATAACCCAACAGGCGCAATCGACCATCACCGCCGAGGATACGCGCCAGCGGATCAAGCATGCGCTCGCCCATCCACTCTTTAAGATCAGGGGTTTCGTCACTCAAAGTCGCAAACAGCAGGCCACAATATTCGTCCGTGCGAATTTCCATCAGGCCGAAATTTTCTTTCTTGAATCCCGGCGAAAACTGAGCAGAGTTAGGGCAGCCCACCATGTCTCCGGTGGAGTTAAAAAGCCAGCGGTGGTAGGGGCACTCGAATTCCAGCTGGTTGCCGCGGTTTTTGGTCTCGACAATGGCACCGCGGTGGGAGCAGGCATTATGGAATGCACG
Organism: Gammaproteobacteria bacterium; assembly: GCA_038113925.1. Lineage (GTDB taxonomy): Bacteria > Pseudomonadota > Gammaproteobacteria > Immundisolibacterales > Immundisolibacteraceae > QNFC01. The sequence continues at coordinate 1,098 of JAYNPV010000081.1, forward strand.
AACCTGTCCATCTTCGCCGTGAATCACCAGAATCGGCATTTCACCAACGTAAAACCGTTTGAAATCGCCTTTCTCCGGGACTTCTCCCCGATGGGCCACTACATGCCATTCCGGGCCGTAGAAAATTTTCTCCAGCTCCATCTCGTACAGATCGGGGTCGTCAAATACCGCCTTGGGTATTTCGTTCAAATTCGCGGGCCACTCCAGCGAAGTGACCAGGTCGGAAGTTGCGTTCATGGTATCCCCTGTCCGTGCGTTGTTTATTGGGTTCGGATAACAACCCGTCTCTATCGAGGGGAGATACTGTCATGTCAGGCAGTGGCGAAACCTGACCTGCATCAGGATTCGGTGGCAAAGAGCGGCTAGCGCAAAGAAATGCTCGGCTTGCCTTTTAACTGCCGGAAAAAATCAGATCAATAAACGACCAGAACGCAAGGGTTAACGCCCGGCATTTTCATCCAGCAGGTGGGCCAGCAGCCCTTCGGCGGCGTGTTCAAGCAGATTGAGCACCCGCTCAAAACCCTGGTCACCCTCACCGTAGTAAGGATCAGGAACCTCATCTTCGGGCAGGGCGGGCGCGAAATCCATCATCAGCCGTATCCGCTGGCGCTGGCTGTCGCTACTGGCGATCTTCTGTAGGCCCTGATAATTCTGCCGATCCATTGCCAGTAGCAGATCAAACTGCTCCAGGTCTTGCGTCCTTACCTGGCGAGCCCGCTGATGCGCAATGTCGATCCCCCGTGCCAGGGCCACACGCTGCGATCGACTATCGGGTGATTCACCAACGTGATAGGCGTGGGTCCCGGCTGAATCAAGAAAAAAGCGCTCACTTAACTGCTCTGAATCGATGAGCTTCTGGAACACCCCTTCGGCGGAAGGTGATCGACAGATATTCCCCATGCAGACAAAAAGCAGGCGGGACGGGGTTGTATTCACCATAATTACACTCTGTTAAGTCAATCGCGCTCTAGCTGGAGAACCCTTAGCCGGGCTCAAAGCAGACATTTCTACCGCCACCCGCCGATTGATTTTATTTTAGTAGAAACCACAGCGAGCCGACCAGGCCGCGAAGGTTCATTTCACCGGATCGGCGGCCCGGGCAGTGGCCTGCCACTGCACCCGCCAACCCTCGCCCTCATGCACTCGTACCGAATCGGCCACCGCGTGTCCGGGCACAGCAACCAATTCACCCTCGGCAAAAATCAGCGGCAATCGAGGGCGCTCAACCGCCGGCACTCGCCATTCCTGCAACAGCTTTTTTAACGAGCGCCGGTGCCCACGAAGTCGCATGGTTTCACCCCCACGGCGAAAACCTACTGAATACGGCTGCTCCACCGACCCGCGCATCCGTAAGCCCTCTGTGGCAAGCGACGCAGACAGCTCGTATCCCAACGTTTCAAATTGCAACCGGCGGTTCAACGACCAGGATCGAACCGCCGACTCTGTATTCTGTTTGATCAGGGGTCTGACAAACAGTGCTCCCCGGTGCCGGTAAACCTCGGTGGCTCCCCAACTGAAAACCGGTGAGCGATCCGGGCGGCTGAAAACCAGACTTTGCTGAAGGGCCTGCAATTGTCTGTCAGAGGGCAGCGGATAGCCCTGCTGCGTCAGCCAGTAGCGCAACAAATTGCTGCGCCGGGCAGTGGAAAGATCGGCCAACGCCTGACAACCCAGGCCGGATTGCGGGGAAGTTGGGTCAGCAGTGTCCATGGCGGTCTGCCAGTCCAGCGCCGCCAGCTCCTCGACCAATTCACTGGTTTGTGCATGGAGTCTGGCAGTTCGCGCCAGAACCTGGTCAATTCCCGGCCAGCGCTGACGCAGCCGCGGCATTATTTCCAGGCGCAAATAATTTCGGTCATGAACACTTTGCTGATTACTCGGGTCTTCTATCCAGGTGAGCTGGTGGACCCTGGCGTAAGCCGCTAACGCCCCGGGGTCAACATCAAGCAGCGGCCGGATCAGCGACAACCCAAGCCGGCGAGAAAGGCGCCCCATAGCTGCGGTACCGCGCACCCCGCCACCGCGAAACAACTGCAACAACAAGGTTTCGGCCTGGTCCCGCCGATGATGGGCGGTGGCCAGAAGATCCCCACGGGACAGGACCTGTGAGATCAGTCGATAGCGAGCACTGCGGGCGCGCTGCTCAAGATTGCCGCCCTCCAGCTCACCGCTGCCAAGCACACGGCAGGTTATGGGTATTTGCCACTGAGCGGCCTGCTGCTGGCAATGCGTTGCCCAGTCTGCCGCTTCAGGGTCGATATTGTGATTGACATGAATAGCACTGAGCGGGCCATACCACCCCCGGTCACGGTGCCGGGCAGCCAGATGCAGCAGTACGGTTGAATCCAGTCCACCGCTATAGGCAACCCAGAACCGACCCGAGCCGATATCAACCGATTTCAACGCCTGTTCGAAGGCGAGGTCGACCCCGGCTGCCTGCTGCGCCCCCTGCTCATCGCTGGTCGGCGACGCTGAGGGAGTGTCAGGCTGTTTCGCTAAATTCGCCATAGCTAGCCAACCGTTCGGCACGGCGCGCCAGCAGTTCATTGATGGGTAGCTGGTCCAGTTCGTTCAGGGTGGTGATCAGGTGCGATTTAACGGCGTGGGTCATCTGCACCGGATTTCGGTGGGCGCCGCCGAGGGGTTCGTCAATCTGGTGATCAATCAGTCCCAGTTCCAGTAATCGCGACGCGGTGATCCCCATGGCCGCAGCGGCCAGGTCTGCCTTGTCATTACTGCCCCACAAGATGGCGGCGCAGCCTTCCGGGGAAATCACTGAATAGGTGCTGTATTGCAGCATGGCCACATGATCACCCACGCCAATGGCCAGCGCGCCGCCGGAACCCCCTTCGCCGATAACAAGGCAGATGACTGGCACTTTTAGTCCCGCCAGCAGGTAAAGGTTTTCGGCAATGGCCGCGCTCTGACCGCGCTCTTCAGCATCGATTCCGGGATAGGCACCGGGCGTATCGATAAAGGTCACCAGAGGCAACCCGAAGCGCTCCGCCTGTAGCATCAACCGTTTAGCTTTGCGATACCCTTCCGGGCGTGGCATGCCAAAATTGCGGGTGACTTTCTCGTGGGTCGTGCGACCTTTCTGATGGCCAACAACCATCAACGGACGGCCATCCAGACGCGCCAGCCCACCGACGATGGCCGCGTCATCGGCGAACGCCCGATCACCGTGCAGTTCCTGAAAATCGGTAAATAGCTGGTCGATGTAATCCAGCGTGTAAGGTCGGTCGGGATG
>JAYNPV010000081.1:4362-8291 GCA_038113925.1 Gammaproteobacteria bacterium
ACCTGCGCCGGGGTCAACTTACTAAAAATCGATTCAGTCAGGGCCACGCACTTGCTGTTTAGCTTATCGACTTCCTCGTTGATATTGACTTCCTGGTCGCTTACCTGCAGCCGCAATTCATCAATGCGGGCCTGCATCTCTGCGATGGGCTGTTCAAAATCGAGGAAGTTCATCGCCATTTATCTACTACCTGTTCGACCAGAAAATTAAAATATTATTATCCGCTGCGGACTGCGTTGACCGGGCCCCGTTAGCCGCCACCGGCCCGACGCTGTTGCATTCTAACAAGTTCACCCGATCTGCGGTGAGTCACCTTATCGGTACTGAATGTCGCAGGATTTCACCCCGTTGCAGGCTTTTAAGCGCGATAGCAGCTCTTCGGTCGGGTGCACCCGCCACTCGTCTCCGGATGGACTAATCCGCGCCCGTCCCGCGGGGCTCTGATAGGTAAAGCCGAGCCGGCAGCGGCCACCCTTGAAAGGTTTCACCACCGCGGCCAGTTCCGCCACGGGCAGTGGTTGCCCTGACCGGTTAACCAGATGCACACAAAGATCGGTGGCGTAATGCTCGCGGGCATGGTTAATGTCAAGCGCATCCTCAGCAATAATTTTGTAGCCGCCGGTGTAGTCATCCTCTTCAACGCTACCTTCGATGATCACCACGGCATCCTTCACCAGCAAATCACGGCACTTATCGAGCAGCCGCTCATACACGGTTACATCCAGGCGGGCGGTGCGGTCATCGAGAGTAACGAACGTGGTCCGTCGTCCCCGCGACAGGGTGCGCACATTGGTTACCAGACCCGCAACGCGCACATTTTTGCCGGCGGAACGGCCTATCTCACCCAATCGTCGTTGCACAAACTGTTGCAGTTCGTTTTCGTAGGTATCAATGGGATGACCGGTAAGATAGATACCCAGGGATTCGCGCTCGGCATGTAATTGCTCGCGCTTGCTCCAGGGCTTCACCTCTACCATTGTGCCGGGTAGCTGGTCGGAAACAATATCGCCGAACAGGTCCGACTGACCGCTCTCCTGATTACGCGCGCCCTGCTCGGCACTGTCAACCGCCTGGGTCAGGCTCGCCAGCAGGGAGGCGCGATTTTCGCTCAAACTAGTCATGGCACCGGCGCGAATCAGCGCTTCCAGAGTGCGCCGGTTAAGCTTACGACTATCCACCCGACGACAAAATTCGAACAGATCCCCGTATTCGCCAGCGCCTGATCGCGCTCGAATAATCTCCTCGACGGCACCCTGCCCGACCCCTTTGATCGCCCCCAGCCCGTAACGAATTGACCGATCATCGGCGACGGTAAATTTGTGCAGGCTGCTGTTCACATCCGGGGGCAGTACCTCTAGCTCCATGCGTCGGCAGTCCTCCACCAGGGTGACTATTTTGTCGGTGTTATCCATATCCGCTGATAACACGGCCGCCATAAAAGCGGCTGGAAAATGATGCTTCAGCCAGGCGGTCTGGTATGAGACCAGGGCATAAGCGGCCGAATGCGACTTGTTAAATCCGTAACCGGCAAATTTCTCGATTAAATCAAAAATAGTCGCTGCCCGGGCCTCGCTGATGCCATTGGCCAGCGCACCGGAGACAAATTCGGTGCGCTGTTTGGCCATTTCCTCGGCTTTTTTCTTGCCCATGGCGCGACGCAGAAGATCGGCCCCACCGAGGGTAAAACCCGACAGTATCTGGGCGATCTGCATCACCTGTTCCTGATACAGAATCACCCCATAAGTGGCTTTAAGGACCGGTTCCAGCCGAGGTTCCAGATAATCAACCGCCGCCAATCCGTGCTTGCGATTGATAAAATCATCCACCATTCCGGACTGCAACGGCCCGGGCCTGAACAGGGCCACCAGGGCAATGATATCGTCGAAAGTGTCCGGTTTAAGACGGCGAATCAGGTCCTGCATTCCGCGCGACTCAAGCTGAAAAACGCCGGTGGTCTCACCGGTTTGCAGCATCTTGAATACCTGCGGGTCGTCCAGCGGTATTTTCTCGATATCCAGCCCGGCCTGGTCCGCTACCGAGTCGCGGATGGTAGAGACGGCATGCTCGATAATAGTCAGGGTGCGCAGGCCGAGAAAATCAAACTTCACCAGACCAATGGCCTCGACATCATCCTTGTCGAGCTGAGTCACCTGGCTGCCACCCCCCGGCTCGCTGAACAGCGGCGTAAAGTCAGTCAGTGGCGAGGGCGCGATCACCACGCCGCCGGCGTGTTTGCCCGCATTACGCACCAGTCCCTCTAGGGAACGGGCAAGGTCAAAAAGCCGTCTTACCTCCTCCTCTTTTTCGTAGCGCTCACTGAGCTGACGCTCCTGCTCCAACGCGCCATCAAGGGTGATCCCCAGGTCCATGGGCACCAGTTTCGCCAGCGTATCCACAAATCCGTAAGGGTGTCCCAACACTCGCCCGGCATCCCGCACCACTGCCTTGGCCGCCATGGTGCCGTAGGTAATGATCTGGGAGACCCGGTCTCGACCGTAGCGCTCGGCGACGTAATCGATCACCCGGTCTCGACCCTCCATGCAAAAATCAATATCAAAATCCGGCAGCGAGACCCGTTCGGGATTCAGAAAGCGCTCAAATAACAATTCGTACTGCAGCGGATCGAGCCGGGTAATACCGAGCACGAAAGCCACCAGCGAGCCGGCTCCGGAACCGCGCCCGGGTCCCACCGGGACCTGGTTATCCCGCGCCCACTGGATGAAGTCGGCGACAATCAGAAAATAGCCGGGGAACCCCATGCCAATGATCACATCCAGCTCCAGCTGGAGCCGCTCGCGGTATTCAGTCGCGGGGATGTCCGGCAGCTGCGGTGAGACCAGATAATCTTCCAGCAGTTGTCGCGACAGGTTGGTTAAGTGCCCCGCTTCGGTTTCGCCTTCGGCCAGCGGGTAAACCGGCAGAAAATCCTCTCCCAGGGTAATCGGCAGGCTGCAGCGGCGGGCGATTTCAACACTATTTTCCAGCGCCTCCGGGAGGTCACTGAAAAGCTCCTCCATCTCTTCGGGGCTACGCAGGTATTGCTGCTCGCTGTACTCCCTGGGCCGGCGACTGTCGTGCAATACCCGCCCCTGATTAATGCAGACCCGCGCTTCGTGGTCTTCGAACTGCTCCTGAGCGAGAAAGCGAACTTCATTGGTTGCCACCACCGGGGTCTGGGTGTCCCCAGCCAGTTGCAGACAGCCATCAAGTACCAGCCCATCGCCATCTCGGCCGGTACGCTGCAGTTCGAGGTAATAATTCTGCGCAAAAAGCTGCTTCCATTGCGCCAGCAATTTGCCCGCTAACTCGGTATCACCGTTTAACAGGGCTCGACCCACATCGCCGCGCCGCCCGCCGGAAAGTGCGATCAGCCCCTCGGTCTGGCCCGTTAACCAGGCTTTTTCGATCGCTGGTACGCCCTGTTGCTGGCCTTCGAGATAAGCCCGCGACATCAGCCCGCTGAGGTTCAGGTACCCCTGGCGATTTTGACAGAGCAGCAGCAGGCGCGAATCGCCGCCGGGTTCACGAATCACCAGATCCACACCGATAATCGGTTTCACGCCGGCCGTCAGGGCGGCGCGGTAAAATTTCACCAGCGCAAACATATTATTGAAATCCGTCATCGCCACCGCAGCCATGCCCTGCTGTCGAACCTGCGCCATCAACTCAGGAATGCGAATCACGCTATCCACCATCGAATATTCGGTGTGCAGGTTCAGGTGAACAAAACGACTCATTTTCTGCCCTTCGCCACGGTTATGAACATGATTCGATTATGCGTCTCACCGGTGCAAAACTACGCCGGTGGATGGCTGTGGGGCCGAGTTTTTCCAGGGCGGCAATATGGGCGCGGGTGGGATAGCCCTTGTGGCCCTCCAGCCCGTAACCGGGATACTGCTGAGCCAGTTGGGTCATCTCCCGGTCGCGGG
>JAYNPV010000081.1:8301-10857 GCA_038113925.1 Gammaproteobacteria bacterium
CGCGGGCCTGTTTAGCAAGACTCGACGCGGCACTAATGGCCGGCACGGTTTGATCACCGCGGATAACGGCTGCTGCGTTGGCCACCCCCTTCGGTACACGATTGCCATCAATCAGCACCTGCCCGGGAGAACAAGCAAGGCCGTCGACGGCTCTGTGCATCGCCAACATGGTTGCCTGGAGAATGTTAAATTCGTCGATTTCCGCGACCTCCGCCCGGCCAATCGCATGGCAGCGGGCATACTCAAATATCTGCTTTTCCAGCGTCTGCCGCTGGCGGGAAGAAAGTTTTTTTGAATCGGTCAGTCCGGCGATGGGTTTGACCGGATCAAGAATTACCGCCGCTGCAATCACCGGACCGGCGAGGGGCCCCCGCCCGGCTTCGTCGACTCCCGCGACCATGATCGTCTGTTTACGCTCTCCGGCCATTAGCGTCCGAGCCATCGCAAAATGGCGCTGGCAGGGCTCTCTTCCCCCCGTAACTGTTCACGTAATCGATGGAATTCGGCCAGTTTTTCATCCGTGGCGACCTCATCATCAAGCCATTCATTTATCGCCGCAACTATATTGTCGACACTGGCCTCGTGCTGTATCAGCTCGGGCACCAGGGCGTCTTGCGCCAACAGATTGGGCAGGGCAATCCATCGGCCGTAAAAGAGAATCTTTAACAACCGATAACTGATTTCCGCAAGTCGGTGGGCCACCACCATCGGCCGCCCCATCATCATTGCTTCAAGGGTGGCGGTACCCGAAGCCATCAGCACCAGATCAGCGCACTGCATGGCGGCATGGGAATCGCCATCGAGCAGGGTCACCGACAACCCTTTCCCCTGGTCGCGGAGCAACTGCTCAAAATAACTTCGCGCCCGGGCATTAATCAGCGGCACCACAAAATGGGCCGATCGCTGCTGATGAAGCACCCGGGCTACCTGCAGAAACAACTTGCCAAGGCGCTGGTATTCGTTGGCACGGCTACCCGGTAGCAGCGCGATCACCGTTTTCTTTTCAACAAGCCCCAGGGCCTGGCGAGCCTGCGCTACCGGCGGATTCCACTCGATGGAACCGTAACCGGGATGACCCACAAAACTACTGGGAATTTGTGCCTGCTGATAAAAATCCGACTCAAACGGAAACAGGGTCAAGATGCCGTCCACGGCTTCCCTAATCAACTTTAGACGGCCGCGCCGCCACGCCCAGACTGAAGGACTGACATAGTGAAAGGTGGGGATCCCTGCCCGTTTTAGTTTACGTTCCAGGCGCAGATTAAAATCCGGTGAGTCGATGCCGATAAAAAAGTCAGGTGGGTGCTGACAAAAATAGTCTGCCAACTGTGCGCGCATTCTCAGTAGCTCCGGCAGTCGCCCCAGGGGCTCAACCAGACCCATCACCGCCAATCGTTCGGCCGGATAACGGGAGTGGCAACCAGCAGCTTCCATATGCGGGCCACCAATGCCGGTAACCGTTACCTGCGGAACCAACTCTCGCAGCTGCTCAATCAGTGCCGCTCCGAGCAGATCACCGGAAGCCTCCCCGGCAACTATTCCAACTCGCAAGGCTCTATTAGCGGACAATGCCACGGCTGGCGCCGCGCAGAAAATCGACCATCACCGCCACATGGGGGGAATCAGCGGACATGACCTCGAGCTCGGTAATGGCCTGTTGGAGCTTCAACCCTGAGCGATAGAGCGTTTTATAGGCTCGACGCACTTTTTGCAGCTCGTCGTTGCTCAGACCGCTGCGCTTTAATCCTTCCAGATTAATACCTTTGGCCTCGGCAACGTTACCGCCGACCATGACGTAGGGGGGCACGTCCTGGACGATGGCTGAACCCATGCGGCTGAACACCCCGCTGCCAATGGCGCAAAACTGGTGAACCAGGGAGAAACCGCCCAGAATCGCCCCCTCGTCAATGGTGACGTGCCCGGCCAGGGAGGCACCATTGGCGAGGGTTATCCGGTCGCTCAATTGACAATCGTGGGCAATATGAACGTAGGCCATGATCCAGTTATCATCGCCGATGCGGGTCACCCCCCCGCCGTCGGCGGTTCCGCGATGGATCGAACAATATTCGCGGATAGTATTGCGATCGCCGATCTCGAGAGTTGAATCTTCGCCACGGTACTTTTTATCCTGCGGCGCTTCGCCAATCGAGCAGAACTGAAAAATCTGATTATCCTTGCCGATGCGGGTCGGCCCGCTAACCACGCAGTGCGGACCAATGACGCTCCCTGAACCTATCTCGACCCGGTCGCCAATGATGGCGTAGGCACCGACCTCCACATCATCGGCCAGCGATGCCTGCTCCGATACCAGGGCGGGTGGATGAATCATCAAAGCGCCTTTAGCGTGCACATGATGTCGCAGCTGGCCGCCCGCTTGCCGTCGACGGTTGCTTCGGCACTGAATTGCCACATACCCCGCACCACGCGATCAAGCGTTACCTCGATACGCAGCTGATCACCCGGAACCACCTGCTGGCGAAAACGGGCCTTGTCGATACCGACAAACAGATAAACGTTATTCTCATCGGGTTTGCTATCGTTGGTTTTAAAGCCAAG
>JAYNPV010000082.1:150-3324 GCA_038113925.1 Gammaproteobacteria bacterium
AGGACGGGCCCTTCGACGGGCTCAGGACGGGCCCTTCGACGGGCTCAGGACGGGCCCTTCGACGGGCTCAGGACGGGCGGAGTGTTGGCTAAATTATCCCCAAAAGGGGCTTAACTTAGTGCCAGTCGGGACAGTCACCGGACACCGCCGGGTGGACTCACCGGTTTAATTAAAGGTGCCTCTGATTTAGGTCGCCGTTCGCCCTGAACCGGTATTATGCTCATTGGGGTGTCCTTAAACTTAGTTCGATCTTGAAGTTTTCCCGGGAGTTAATTCTTTGATTAAAAAAGCGACGACTATTCAGGCAGCGCTGTTGTTGATAGCGGTAAACAGCAGCGCTCAGGCGGGTTGGCAGGACTTTTTGCAGGGCACGATTGACCAGTTATCAGGCAATGAAGAGGCCACTCAGGTGGCTTCCTCCCTGCTGAGTAACAGTGAAATAACTGCCGGCCTGAAGGAGGCGCTGGCCAGGGGTGTGGAGACGGCGATTAATAGCCTCGGTCAAACCGGCGGTTTTATGGATGATTCACGGGTGAAAATTCCGCTGCCGGGTTCGTTACAGCTTGTGGAACGAACGGCGCGCAACCTGGGGCAGGGCCAATACGCAGACCAATTTGTCGCCACCATGAACCAGGCGGCGGAGCAAGCGGTCCCCGAGGCTGCCGGATTATTGGCAGAGGCCATCCGGCAGATGTCAGTGGAAGATGCCATGCAGATAGTTAACGGGCCCGATGATGCGGCTACCCAGTACTTTCGCAGGGTCTCAGAAACTCAGCTGGCGGAGCGATTTCGCCCCATTATTGAGCGGGCTACCGGCCAGTTGGGGGTGACCTCGGCCTATAAGGGGCTGGTGTCTAAAGCCGCACCCATGCTGGAAAATTCCATGCTCGGTGGCCTGGTCCCCCAGGAAGCGCTCGATGTCGATCAGTATGTCACTGATAAAGCCCTCGATGGCCTGTTTACCCATATTGCCTTGGAAGAAAAACGGATTCGCGAAAACCCTGCCGCGCGCACTACTGATCTGCTTAAAAAGGTCTTCAGCAGCGACTGATTAACCCCTCCACCCCACTTAAACGGAATCAACCACCATGAAACTAAAAGGTAACGTCAGCACGATAGAAATACTCGCTCACCTGATCATCTGGTTCCTGCTCACGGTCGTGACCCTGGGAATCGCCCTGTTTTTCTTCCCCTATTCATTTTCAAAATTCATTATCAATAACTTCGACGTGATCGACGATCAGGGCGTAGCCCGGCGAATGAGCTGCAATATTGGCCACGTCATTCTCTGGGCGATCATTTCCATATTAACGCTGGGGATCGGCTATATTTTTTACACCTATAAAGTCTGGAACTACTCCCTGAACCACACCACCGTCGGTTGAACTCTCAGCCAGTACCCGGCTGCTCTAAATCAACGCAAGCTAACCAAAGGAACCTCATGTCCGTCATTCAGCAACAGCGATTTTCTCTCCCGGTGATCTGCGGTCTGGTTCTGCTGCTGGCAGGTTGTCAGACCGCCTACTACGGCACCATGGAAAAGCTCGGTATTCATAAGCGCGACATATTGTCCGATCGGGTTGAAGAGGCCCGCGACAGTCAGCAGGAGGCGAAGGAGCAATTCAAGTCGGCGCTGGAAGAGTTCAGCGCGCTGACCAACTTTAGCGGCGGTGATCTGGAGGCGACCTACAAGCGCCTGAACAGTGAATTTGAGCAGAGTGAAGAGGCCGCCGAGGCGGTTCATCAGCACATCGCCGCGGTTGAAAGTGTGGCCGAGGCGCTGTTCGACGAATGGCAGGAAGAACTGAAGCTTTACTCCAGTCAAAAACTACGTAGCAGCAGCGAACAGAAACTGCGTACCACCCGGCAGAAATACAGTCAGCTGCTGAGCACCATGAAACGGGCTGAGAAAAAGATAGAACCGGTGCTGTCGGTGTTTCGCGACCAGGTGCTGTTTCTCAAACATAACCTCAATGCCCAGGCCATTAGCTCGCTTAAGAGCGAACTACGCGGGGTGGAAATTAACGTCGCTTCGCTGGTAGCCGCCATGGAAAAATCCATCGGCGAGGCCGACGCTTTTATCCGCACATTGGATAACCAGGGCTGAGGGTGACACCTTGATTATGGCGTGATTCCCCGATTAGTTTGCATCGCGTCACAGTTTGAAATCGCATTGTCAGAGTGGCCAGAGAAAAATAGCCCGAGACCGCTAACGTGCAACCCGGTCGGTCGCGCCTGAAGTCGCTCCTGCAAGGTGCCCCGAGGGGATTGCCAGGAGTACCAAAGCTCACGCCCTATAGCTGGCTGGCATTGGGGCTGCAGTGCTGATTGGTAAGTAGTGATAACAGGCCCGGGTAAACGGGTGCCCGGTTGCTTGTCCGTTAGCGCTATGTGAGGGCGGTCGGGGTCAACGACTGTTAGCGGAGGCTATCTTGCTGCCAGTGTGCGCTTATAGGTTTCCTGAATAATCCAGGCGTCGTAGCTGGCGCGATGGCGTTTAAGGTTCATCTCGGCAATCACTCTCTCCTTGGTGTCGTGCCAGCATTCCATCTGATGTTCGTTGAGAATCATTTCCAGAGGGCTTACTTCAAATTCCATGGGGCTGTTTGCCGTGTGAAACAGGGTGATTAACCAGGGTTTATCGACCACCCAGCCATCGGTGTAGAGGGTTTTTCCCCGTAATAGCTCGTTGAGTTGCGCGGTGACCTCCGCCATTGGTTTACCGTAGAGTTCCAGCAGGTCTCTGGCCACACGGTGGACCTTTTCGGCGGCGTCATCCCAGTGAGTCCACTCCGGCGCCGGCAGGATCAAGGTGCAGAACTTCTCGTCGTTCTCCAGAGCAATTCCTATTTCAATGGGATAGCTGGAGCCGCCAAACCCTGAGGCCTCAACGTCAATGATTAAAGGCTCTGTTAAGCTGGCCATAGGAGTGCCTTTGTTATGCGCATGTTTTCAGGGCCGCTCTGCCGCTTTTGTGGCCAATACATCTTCAATGCGACAGGCTTCTAGTCCGTCGCCAGTTTTTTAAAACCTTCGTAATTATTGTCTGCCACCTGGTCACAGATTTTCCGGTAAACGTCGAGTCCCCCCGGGTAGGGATAGAGCAGGCGCCGTTTGCCGGGAATATTGGCCCCCACCCACCAGGAGTCAGTCTGGGGAATCAGGGTGGCGTTG
>JAYNPV010000082.1:3334-10642 GCA_038113925.1 Gammaproteobacteria bacterium
GCGTTGGAGACCTCTTCGTGGTGGTTGATCCAGCTTTCTTCAGCCTCGGGTAGCGCCTCAAGGCAGTCGATCTGCTGCTGTTTCATATAGCTGATGCAGTCACTGACCCACTCCACGTGCTGTTCGATGGAGACCGGCATGTTGGTGAGGACCGAGGGGCTTTGTGGTCCCGAGATCATGAACATATTCGGAAAACCGCTGGTGGTCAGGCCCAGGTAGGTTTTCGGCCCTTCTGCCCACTGCTCTTTGAGGGGCACGCCATTGCGGCCGCGAATATCAATGGAGAAGAGGGCACCGGTCATGGCATCGAATCCGGTGGCAAAAATAATGCAGTCAAACTCAAATTCCGCCGCGCTGGTCTGGATACCGGTGGGGGTGATCGCCTTAATCGGCGTGCTGCGTAGGTCTATGAGGCTGACATTGTCCCGGTTAAAGGCCTGGTAATATCCGTGTTCCAGCGGTGGCCGTTTGGTAAAAAAAGGATACTTCGCCGTGAGCAGGTCGGCGACTTCGGGGTCGTCCACCGTCTCGCTAATGCGGGCGGATAGATATTCAACTGCGGTATCGTTGGCCTCTTTATTGATCATCAGGTCATTAAAGGTGCCGAAGCCGAAGCGTAAACCGCCGTGGGCCCAGGCTTCATCATAGAGGCGGGTGCGCTCCTCAGCGGAGACCTCAAGGGCGGAAATACTCGACGGCGGGTTGGCAAAACCGCCAAAGGAGTTGCGCAGGTCCTCCCAGGTTTCTTTGTAATTGTTTTTTAACTCTTTTATGTAGTCGTCATCCAGCGGATAGTTGCGACCGGGGATGTCGTGGCTGGGGGTACGTTGAAATACCGAAAGCTGCGCCGCTTGAGGGGCGATCTCCGGCACCACCTGTACCGCCGTAGCCCCGGTGCCAATCACGGCCACCCGTTTACCGGTAAAGTCGATACCCTCATCCGGCCATTCTGCCGTGTGGCAGATTTCGCCCTGAAAGGTGTTGGTGCCGTCGATTTCCGGGGTGAAGGGTTTGGAGAGACAGCCCACCCCGGTAATCAGGTACTGGGCCGTCACCTGGTCGCCGTCGTCGGTGGTGATCAGCCAGCGCCGGGTGGTCTCATCAAACAGGGCTGATTCGACCCGGGTGTTAAAGCGGATGCCGCGGCGCAAATCCATTTTATCGGCGACAAACTGCATGTAACGCAGTATCTCCGGTTGGGCGGCGTAGCGCTCGCTCCAGCTCCACTCCTGCAGAATTTCTTCCGACATGTGATCCGAGAACATGTAATACACGCTCTCGCTGTCGCAGCGGGCACCGGGGTAGCGGTTCCAGTACCAGGTGCCGCCCACATCACTGCCGGCTTCAAATACCTGCACCGACAACCCCTGTTTGTCGCGCAGATTGTGCAGGGTGGAAAGCCCGGCAAACCCGGCGCCGATGACTACGGCGTCAAACTGCGACTCACTGTTGTTTCTGCGAACCGTTGCGTCCAAATTTCCTCTCCTCGCTTGAAGTCACCCGGCACCGACGAAAACTATTCAATCTCACCGTCAGCCGAATTCTAATCAGGCTGACCTGTGGCATGGCTCGAAATCATGCAATAAATCAGTGATGACCGAGTTAGTCTGGTGTCGAGAAAATCAAATCTGCCCCCCGGACCCGGGTAAAAAATAACCATTCTCCCCGCCAAATTCGTTGATGGTGTTAGTCAAGGATCTGGCTCCGCGCGGTGATGATAACAGTGCCAGTTTGCCTGTGGGTTGAGTCATGGTTCCCCCTCCCCCGGGAGATAGTCCGTATTATGGTTGCCTACTACGGCGGCGATCAGCCCGGTGGTCGATGCCCCCAGATGCTTACCGATTCGTGGCGCTGAACGGTCCAGGTTTCCGGGTCCAGAGTTCTGGCACCAGCGCCAAACTCGACATCGAATCCGGAAGGGGTTTTCGCGTAAAACGAGAACATGTAATCGTTGGTATGGCGCCCCAGGGTCATGGAAATGGGGACCTGCTGATCGAGGCAGAGATCGTAGGTGGTGCCGACTTCATCGAGGGTGTTGGCCTCCACCATAAAGTGCAGTAGTCGTTTGGGGGCGGGGGCCTGGGCAAAAGCCAGCGTGTGTTCTCGCGGGTTGCAATGCAGAAAGGCGACGAAGGCACGAAACCCCGGCATCATTTCGAAATCGAGATAGTCGCTCAGTCCCATGCCCAGCAGGTCACGATAAAAATTGAGTGTCGCGTCGTAATCGTCCACCGCCAGCACGAAATGGCCCATGCCCTGCAGGCCAGCGTTAAAACCGGAAATACCGCGAGGGGAGTTGAAGGGAATCTCCGGCCGTACAACTGGCCCGTAATAGATTTCTGAGTCGATGCCGTTGGGATCAACAAACTGTGCCAGGCCGCTGACCTGTTTGGCGGCGCACTGCTCTTCGCTGCCCCGATGAACCTCTACCCCGGCGGCTTCCAACCGGGCCACGACCCTGTCCAGTACCTGGTCATTGAGCACTTCCCAGCCGATCAGATTAATATCGTCTTTGGGGTCTTCGGTGATGACAATGCGATGATGGTTCTCATCCATGCGGTAATAGTGTTCTCCCTGGCCGTTGTCACCGTTGGCTTGCAGGCCGAGGGTGTGGGTCATGAATTGATCCCAGGCATTCAGGTCGGAGACGCCAAAGCCCAGGTAGCCAAGTTGGCAGACGGTGTTGTGATGATCAAAGGCCACGATTTTTCCCCTCTCTATCTGTTTTAGTGACAGCTGTTGGTGATGCATCATAAACACTAAACAGACGCTTGTTAAACGATTAAAAAGAGAACAACAATGAATCTCGATACCCCACCCGGACTGTGCCGCAGATAGCAATAAAACGGGGGCCGGTCCGCTGCTGAGCTGGATGGATAAGATGTTCAAGGAATTGCCCGCCGCTGCCTATCAGCGCCAGGATGAAACCCCGGACGCCGGGTTCTACAGCTTTCCCCGGCTGGTGACCCATATTGATGAGGGTGCCATCAGCGCGGTGACCGAGCTTTACCGCCAATGGCTGCCCGCCGGCGGGGCGCTGCTTGATCTAATGAGTAGCTGGGTGAGCCACCTGCCCGAGGAGGTGGATTACCAGCGGGTAGCCGCACTGGGAATGAACGCCGCTGAGCTGGCCGCCAACCCCAGGGCTAGCGATTACCGGGTTCACGACCTTAATATCGAGCCGACACTGCCCTATGATGACGGTGAGTTCGATGGCGCGATGATCTGTGTTTCGGTGGATTATCTGACCCGGCCGGTGGCGGTGATTGCCGAACTGGGCCGGGTATTAAGGCCGGGTGCGCCGCTGGTCATCACCTACTCTAATCGCTGTTTTCCCACCAAGGTGGTGGCGGTCTGGTTACAGTTGTCCCTGTCCGAGCGGGGGCAGTTGGTGGCTCACTGGATTGATCAAGCCGGGGCATTCGCCAGAGCCGATGTATTCGATCTTTCAACCGGGCAGGGCGATCCGGTGTTTGCGGTGATTGCCCGGGTAAAGTCCGCATGACGGGCCGGATGCGAGGTCAATTCAGCCAGGCGCAGTCACTGGCTGGCAATAAATAGTTAAGGAGGATTGACGATGAAAATAATAGTCCTGGGCGGCGGTGCTCTGGGTTCAATTTTATCTGCTGCACTGGCCCGGAGCGGTCAGGAGGTCGTGCTGTTGGCGCGCGGCGCGCGGGCGGATTTTTTGCGCGAGCAGGGCATCACCGTCAGCGGTATTTTTGAAGATAAGGTTCAGGTCACCATCGAAACCGATCCGGCGGCGCTGCCCGCAGCGGACCTGCTTATTGTTACGCCGAAAACCTATGACACCCTTTCAGCGCTGGCCCCGCTGGCTGATCTGCAGGTCGATAGCGTAATTTCGGTGCAGAACGGTGTGCTCAAAAATGAGCAGCTGGCTGACCAGTTCGGTGCCGATCGCACCCTCGGATGTATTGCCACCATCAGCGGCGAAGTTAAAGAAGATGGCAGCGTGGAATTTAGCCAGAACCAGAAATTTCACCTCGGTGAACTGCCCAGCGACATTACTCCGCGGGTAGAGCGGCTGGTAAAGGTATTTGCCAATGCGGGCATTGCCGCGGTGGCCAATGACGCCATGCATGATGGTGAATGGTCAAAATTCATCGCCTGGATGCCGCTGATGGCGCTATCGGTGATGACCCGTCTGGAAAGCGGCAAGATTTGTGCGGACCCCCATAGCGCCAGTTTCGCCATTGAGATGATCCGCGAGGGGGCGGCGATTGCCACCGCCGAGGGGGTGAACGTAGACGATAGCGGCCCGCTGCCGGCGGCATCGATCTGTAGTGGCAGTCAGGAACAGGCGCTGGCGAAGCTCAACGAAATGGGCCAGCGGTTGTTAACAAGCGCGCCCAATCACCGCATGTCGGCGCTACAGGATTTAACCCGGGGTAAACGTCTGGAGGTGGATGAGACGCTCGGCTACCTGACCGGTCTGGCAGATCAGCACAAGCTTGCCGCGCCGGCGATCAAACAGGCCTGGCAGCTGGTAAAGGCGATTGATAGCTTTAATCACTGAACCCGGAATACTTGTCAAAAATCGCTAACTCGCCGCGAGCAGGGTTGGGTAATCGGGAGCAGACAGGCCCTGGTAACCCGCCCCGGTTGCTGGCGCTAAATTCGCGAACTTTCACCTTGCCAGGCTGCGGGTCGGCGATAATGTCGGTCCCCCCACTTTAGTACCGCCCCGAAACGGCCACCCTTATGCCCACTAGTCTGCGTCTTTTCAGTTCTGTTTTTCTGTGGAATTTCGGTCTGGGTGTCAGTCATATTGTGGTGCCGCTCTATGCCAGTTATTTGGGTTTTTCCCTGGTTACTATTGGCGGCCTGTTTGCGCTGCCGGTGGTTCTGCAATTTGTTCTCGGGCTTTTGAGCGGGGCGACCAGCGATCGCTGGGGCGGCAGGGCGACGCTGCTGGTGGCCTGCGGGGCGCCGCTTGTCGGCGGAGTGATTTTTACCTTCGCCGATTCGCTAATGATGATGATGGCCGGGCAGATGGCTATCAGTGTCGGTCGTGGCGTGTTCTGGCCCGCCTCTCAATCCATCGCCAGTGTGCTTGAAGGCGAACGCAGCGTGCAGATGGGCCGGTTGAATGCGTCGGTGAGTACCGGACAGATACTGGGTACGGCGGGTGCGGGGATTCTGCTGGCCGCCACCAGTTTCACCGTTGTCTTTCTTACTTTTACCGCACTTAATCTGCTGTCATTGCTGATCTGCCTGCTGTTACCCAACTCCAGAAAACAGGGTGAACCTGCAGAGGGCAGCCTGTTTGGGGCTTTTGGCCCGCTGCTGAAAACCCGGCGTATCTATTTCGCCCTGCTCTGTGCCTATGTCTGTGCGCAGCCGGTTTCGCTGGGACAATCCTTTTTACCCCTGCTGCTGGAGGCGAGTGGTTTTAACCCGGATGAAATCGGGCCGATTCTTTCCTTGCGGGCGGTGGGTGCCACCTTCTCTGCGCTGGTACTGGCTCGAATTATTGGTTCGGGGCGGGGGCCGAGACTGGCAGCGCTGGGGGCAAGTGTCACCGGTATTGGATTGATCATCACCGCGCGTGCAGATGATCCGGGATCAGCCATTATCGCCATGACTTTTATCGGTGTTTCGGCCGGGTTGTTGCTGCTGTTTTACCAGCTACTGGTATCTGAGCTCTCCCATGGTGGAAACCGCGGGGCCGCCCTGGCCATTGCCGGTTCCGGCTGGAGCCTCTCACACCTGACTGCCCCGTTTTTGGTTGGATGGATAGCGGAAAGTGTGGGACTGGAGCAGGCTTTTACGGTTTGGGGTGCGGGCCTGTTTGTCGTCGGCTTATTGATGGTGCCGCTAAACCGCTGGACAGCGCTGCCACAACCAGTAGAAAAAAGCGCATCGACTGCTTAGAGAGACGCGCCGGTAATTGTCCAGCCTCCTTAGGTGTAGAATGATCAGCATAAGAATAATTCCTTCTCCCTATTAAAATGTCTTAATAAATCCAGCCCCCTTGCCATGAAGCCGACACTAAAACTCGCCCACTGTTCCGACATCCACCTCGATTACGAATATTACGGCGGTGATCGTAATCTGCACCTGCATGATTATTACCGCGACCTGTTCGGCAAATTACTCGAAGGCGTGCGTGCGGCCAAGCCTGACGCCCTGCTGCTGGCCGGGGATCTGTTTGACCACAACCGTGCAGCCGAACCGACCGTTAACTGGGCTATGGAAATGCTCGGCAAATTGCCCTTTCCGGTGGTGATGATTCCCGGAAACCACGACTGCCTGATAGAGAACGGTGTTTACCTGCGCCACGATTTTAATGTGATTCCCAATGTCACTCTGCTCGACGACGAGCACGGAATAATGACCGAGATCGCCGATCTGTCTTTGCAGGTGTGGGGTAAAGGGATGCGCGAGCACACGCCCGAAAACCAACCGCTGGCCGGTATGCCCGGTCGGTCAAATGAGTCCCACTGGCATGTCGGCATGGGTCACGGTATTCCGGTGGCCCACGGAGATGAGTGCCTGAACTCCTCGCCGATTCATGAAGCGCAGATCGAGTCCAGTGAGTTTGATTACCTGGCGCTGGGCCACCTGCATGCCATGCGCGATGTTTCCACGGCGACCACTCCGGCTTTTTATTGCGGTGCGCCCGGCCCGATTGTAGATGACCGCGGCACCTGGCTGATGACCACCCTTGCAGAGGGCAAAACCGTGGAGGTAGAAATTAATGAGCTTGACCTTGGATAATTAAATCCATAACCAGTTCTATTTGCAGTCCAACCCCTTAGCAGGAGCAGAAAATGGAATTTTCCACCCTGGTCGAAAATCGTCACAGCATCAAGGAATACGACAGCAGTGCAACCATCAGCGACCAACAGCTCAAGACCCTGTTTGACCTGGTGGTGAAGTCACCCAGCGCCTTTAATCTGCAACACTGGAGCTTCGTCGTTAGCCGTGATCCTGCGCTGAAACAGGAGTTACAGGCGGCGGCATTAGGTCAGCCTCAGGTAGGCAGTTGCTCGGCGGTGGTAGTGGTCTGTGGCCGGCTCGATGCCCATACCGGGGTGCGTGAGGTGTTTGAGGGTGCGCCGGCAGAGGTGGTCGACAAAATTGATGGCATTGCCCAGCATATTTACGCCAGCAGTGAACAGATGCAGCGCGATGAGGCGATTCGCGGTGCCACCCTGGCGGCGATGAGTCTGATGTACGCGGCTACCGACCAGGGGCTGCAATCCGGGGGCATGATCGGCTACGACCCGGCGGCGGTCACCAGCCTGCTGGAGATTCCCGACAACTATATTCCGGTAATGATGG
>JAYNPV010000083.1:0-1669 GCA_038113925.1 Gammaproteobacteria bacterium
CATCTGCATACCGTGGTCACGGATCAGGCGTTCCTGGCTCGAGGTCAGCATCTCTCCCAATACCTTGCCATCGAGGGTCATGGACTGGAGTTGATCAATATTGCTCGCACTTAGGATAGTGCCGGGTTCAATTTCTGCACTGATGCTGGTGGTGCTTGTAATGAGCGCCGCTAACCCAACCAGCGAGGCAACATAAGGCCTTTGCTTTGCCATAACTGTAAGTCCTTTTAAGAATTGATTTGTAACCATTAAAGGAGTTTCTGACCTCCAGACAGAAGCCATTCCCCAATGGTGCGAACAGCAATCTAAACAATCGTTCACACCATGCATTTTAGCTGATTATGCTGCGTCGCAGCAGAAAACCAGCTGCTCAAAATGGGAACATCGTCTTTGCATTATTGCAATGCACCATCATAAACAGGCGAGGCTCTGCCGTTCAGGCCCGGCGGCAGTGCCAACAGAGCAGCTGATTATTAGCTGGCAAGTGAACCACCTCAGCGGGGCCGAATCCGTTTGCTTCTGCAAGCCGTTCCAGGGCTTCAAAATCGCGGATTCCCCGCCCCCTTCCCTGACTGCGCAGCGAACGGTCGAATTCCACATTCCCGGGACCCATAGGTTGGCCACCGAAACGGAATGGCCCATAGGCCAGCAGCAGGCCATCTTCGTCGAGCAACTCGCCAGCCCCGGCAAACAATTTTTCCACTTGTGCCCAGGTTATCCAGTGCAGGGTATTGGCGGTAAAAATCGCATCGGCTCCGGTTGGCCACGCAGAGCTGCTTACATCCAGCACCCGGGGCGTGAGCAAATTATTTGTGCCGGCGGAGAGGTACTCCGGCAGGCTATCGCATAAATCGTTGATGGCCGAGGGTTGCTCCGTCGGTTGCCAACGCACATGGGGCAACCGCTCGGCAAACCAGGCCGCGTGCTGGCCGCTACCGGAACCGATTTCAAGGACGATCGAACTCTTCGCCAGCCGCGGAACCAGCTCGCCAATAATGGGCGCTTTATTACGTTCGCAGGCGGGATTAAAACGCTTCACACCGACTTCTCTTACACGGGCAAAAACACTGCCGAAGCGACCGATCGCATCAGATTCTTGATTTGGATATTGCGCTGATCGGCAATCATCAGCGCCATCAGATCGAGCTGGCCGATAAGTTTGCCAAACAGACGCTCGTAGCTGATGTTGACGGGCCCGGCCTGCCGGTCCAACGCATTGGTCACCACCCAGGGTTCGCCGTTGGCTCGCTGTTCCTGCGCCAATCGCCACAGCAGAATCTCAACGTTACGGGCGCAGTTATAGAATTTTTGCGGATCAAGCGGTTCATCCAGAAAATAGAATTCAACCTTGTGGTTATAGGCACTCATCACCATGTCGCGTAATCCGGCGACCAACACAAAGACCCGGTCACCCTGAAACTGTTCATCGAAGGTACGGCCCAACAGCTCGATACCCCCTGGGCTCCCATCAACGCCTGGCTGAAGGGGCGTTTCTGGAAAGAGTCGTTCCAGCTGACTGTCGAGGGTTGCACCCGGCTGTTTTCTCAGTTCGCGGGGATTACGACGGTAGAGCTTCTCGGTGAGTTCACGCAGATAGGCGAAGGTCTGGCGCTGCTGAATCTCCACCAGCATATCCAGATCGGACTTCATCACCGAATCCAGGCTAAAG
>JAYNPV010000083.1:1679-8164 GCA_038113925.1 Gammaproteobacteria bacterium
CTTCCAGGATCAGACTGACAAGCACTCACCAGACTGACAATAATCAGTAGAAACCGCCGTAGCCCCGGCCGGAATGTCACCGCGTCAACCAACTCATCCGATCCTGTTAAATTTAGCCAAGATTAAAATAATCCGTCTGGTTGTCGCATACTAATAGGCAAAATAAACCGGCCGATCCCGCATCGCTCACCCCTTCGCCGCCGACCAGCCACTCGCCACCAAGAGCTGAAATGAGTCACATTATCGAGGTCAACCAGCTGGTAAAACAGTACAGCGATGTCACTGCGGTCAACGACATCAGTTTTGCTGTCCCCAGCGGACATTGTTTTGGACTATTGGGGCCTAACGGCGCAGGCAAAACCACCACCATTGAGTTGCTTGAGGGGCTAACCCCTGCCACTCAAGGGACCATTCTATATAAGGGCGCGCCGCTGGGTAAGCAGTTCCGCCAGGAAGCCGGCATTCAGTTCCAGTCCACCGCCTTGCAGGATTTCCTCACCGTGGGTGAATCCCTAAAACTGTTTCACCGGCTTTACGACCAGCGCGCTCAACTCGATGAGGTGATCGAACTCTGTGACCTACGGTCACTGCTCAAACGGGATAACCGCAAGCTTTCCGGTGGCCAGCGCCAGCGGTTGTTGCTGGCTATCGCACTGGTTAACGATCCGAAAATTCTATTTCTCGATGAGCCTACCACCGGCCTCGACCCTCAGGCGAGGCGCAATTTCTGGGAGCTGATCAACCGAATCAAGGCGGCCGACAAGACCATACTACTGACCACCCATTACATGGAGGAGGCCGCAACGCTGTGCGATCAATTAATCATCATGGACCACGGTAAAATTATTGCCGAAGGCACTCCGGACAACCTGCTCAATCACCATTTCAGGGACGTCATTGTCCAGCTGCCATCCACACTGCTGGCTGACCCCCTGCCGCCGTCGCTACCGGCGCAACTGTTTTCCCGGAGCGACCTGGTTGAACTAACCACCGACAACGTCGATCAGCTCATTGCCACCCTGATCGAAATGGAAGTCCCGCTCGAGCAGCTGAGAGTGCGCTCGCGCACTCTGGAAGACCTGTTTCTGCAACTCACCGGCAAGGAGTTGCGGGCATGATAGGACGACTCCTTGCACTGTTGCAGGCCCGCAACATGGAGTTTTTGCGGGATCGTTCGTCGCTGGGTTGGAATATCGCTTTTCCCGTATTGCTGGTGCTGGGCCTGGCGCTGATTTTTAGCGATGGCGAACGGGCTATTTTCAAGGTTGGCCTGCTCACCGAAACCTCCCTTGAACAACTCGACCACCCCTTTCTCGATGATCCCCATATCGAGTTTTTCACCGTAAGCGATGAGCAGCGGGCAACGCGCAAGGTGCGGCTGCATAAAATCGACCTGCTCCTCGACCCCGCATCGCCCGGTCGTTACTGGGTAAACCGCCAGTCGCAAAAGGGCCATTTCCTGGAAATTCAACTGCTGGCATCCACCCCTACCCCACCTCAGCGGGTGGAGGTCGATGGTCAACCGGTCCGCCTCATCGACTGGCTGATGCCAGGTATCCTGGGCATGAACATGATGTTCAGCTGCCTGTTCGGGGTCGGTTATGTGGTGGTCCGTTACCGAAAAAGCGGTTTTTTAAAACGCCTCAACGCCACCCCTACCCGGGCAATAGAATTTCTAACCGCGCAAATATTGTCCCGATTATTGCTGATCATGGTGCTTACCGCGGCGGTTTTCATGGGGACTAACCTGATCCTCGATTTTCGTATGGAAGGCAGTTACCTGCTGCTGTTTGTCACCGCCACCCTCGGTGCCATGGCCCTCATTTCGATGGGTCTGATGATCTCCGCCCGGGTCAGCAGCGAAGAGCTGGCCGGCGGGTTACTCAACTTCGTCACCTGGCCGATGATGGTGTTATCAGACGTGTTTTTCTCCATGGAAGGCAGCCACCCGGCCATGGTCTCTCTGGCCCGACTACTGCCGCTCACCCAACTGATGCAGGCCAGCCGCGCCATCATGCTCGACGGGGCCGGTTGGCTGGAGGTGATGCCTCAACTGCTGGCTATGGCCACCATGACCGCTATCTTCCTGTTGCTGGGTGCCTGGCTGTTTCGCTGGCGGGGGGATTAACCGGGAGCCTGGCGGATTCAGGACGAATTAGCTGCGGAAGCGGGTGAGCAGGCTCATTACCGAGCGGTCTCCAATACCGCAGAGATTTCGGTAGGAGCGACTTCAGTCGCGACAACCTACGTTTCTACCGCCCCCCCGGGTCGCGACTGCAGTCGCTCCTACAATCACTGTCAGCGACCCTTGCGGGGTTCATTGGGATAACCAACCTCGTTCTTAACGCCTTGTCTGGCCTGCCCGGGGGACCCAACGCTGACGGGAAAATAATCTAATCAGGCCCGGAATTCCCGGCCGCCGATCAGACTGCTCACTGCCGACAGAAACTCTGCAAAAGGATCATCTGCTGAGCCATTCTCTGCTTCAATGCCCGGGTAATTATTATCCCCGGACGATGACCTCACGCCGTCGGCATAACTGATTTCCAGACTCCAGTGAGCACCATCCCTTTTTCCGGATCGATTGGGGTAGTTCAACTCCCACTGATCGACACCTAGTGAATCGAGCCGTTCCCGAAACGTTTGCCATGCCTCATTATCGACGGTTAGCAACTCGGTTTGTGGGTCAGAACAGCCAAACTCAAACCGCTGATACGCCAGCTGCTCTCCGGTCAGCATTTGCGAATAGGATGTGCCGCGATGGCCGCCGATAAATATGTGCAGCTGGGTCGGTAGGCAGTTCATATTCAGGCCTCCTTAACCTGGGGTCTGATCAGCGGGGTTACAGACCATGCGCTCGTCGACCGGCCGGCTACTGCTCCAGCGGTAGTTTGATCGGTTCGGATTCGGCAATGGGCTCTGGCGCGGGCAAATCCGGCCCCAGCAGCACCGTAATCCAGCGACTCTGCTCACTGCTCTCGAGGGCAATCTTGACGATCATGGTCAAGGGCACCGATAGCAACATCCCCACCGGTCCCAGCAGCCAGCCCCAGAAAATCAATGATAGAAACACCACCAGCGTTGAAAGCCCGAGTCCCCGGCCCATGAATCGCGGCTCGATGACATTGCCCATCAGCAGGTTAACCACCAGGAACCCGGCCGCCGCTGCCAGGGCCGAACCACTCCCCAGCTGAATATAGGCCAGCAACACCGCCGGCACTGCGGCGATGATAGAGCCAATGTTGGGGACGAAGTTAAACAGCAGTGCCAGCAACCCCCAAAGCAGTGGATAGTCCACTCCAAGAATGGCCAGCCAGATCGCCACCAGCAGGCCGGTCCCCAGGCTCACCCAGCTCTTAATCGCCAGGTAGGTATTGACCGACTCAGTGAAGCCTTCGAGCTTTTCAGAAACCTCTGATCCTTCTGAAAGTGATACTTTAAGTTTATGAGGTAAACTACTGACTTCAAACAGAATAAATATAACAGTCAGTAAAATAAGAAAGGTGTTTGCGAGCACCCCTCCGAGGCCACTCAGCGTTTGCGAAACCATGCCCATGACCGCCGCCGGGTCAAAACGCTCTTTTAAGGCGGCGGAACTGACCTCTATGCCGAATCGGTTGGCCAGTTCCGCGATTGTGCCCAATTCGCTACTTAATCTCTGCTGATATTCCGGTAGCCGCTGCGTAAAGTCGGTAACTGAACCGCCGACAAAATTACCGATTAAATAACCGGTAAACAGCAAAGTACCAATAATAATGGCCACAGCCAGGCCGGTGGGAACCCGGTGACGGGTAAGCCAGAATAGCGGCGGCGAACAGATAATGGCGATGAAGGTGGCCAGCAGAAAAGGGACCAGCAATTCCGCCGAGGCTTTCATGCCCGCAATCGTCACCACCAGGCTGGCGAGTACCAGCAGCACATTACCCGCCCGGCCCGTCTGGCCGGAGTATGAATCACTCATTAACGTTCACCCGTGAAGTGAGACAGGAAAGTATCACCAGTTTAACCTGCCGCCTGAGGGAGAGGCGGTAGATCAGCAAAAACCACTGCCCCCACGGCCACCCAACCCGCCCCGTTAAAATTTGACTTGGAACTGAGCGGTGGAGTGGTTACAGTCGCGCCTGCCAAACCTCACCCGAACTTGCCACTATCCGCCATGACTCGACCGACTCACTCGACAAAACTGGACCCCGACCTGATCGCCGAAGTAGAGCGAGCGGAAGCGCACCTCAGCGCCATCGATCCGCTACTGGGCGCGGTAATCAGCGACCTCGGCCCCTGCCCAATCGTTGAATACATCATGGAACCCTTTGACTCGCTGGTCTGGACGGTGGTCGGCCAGCAAATCTCCAGCGCGGCGGCAGCGGCGATAACCAATCGTCTGCGCGATCGTGTCGGCGGGCTTTTCACTCCCGACGCGCTGAACGAATTAAGCGAAAACGACCTGCGTGAGGCGGGGCTTTCTCGATCAAAAGTCCGAACCATTCAAGCGTTGAGCGCCCATCTGGTCAGCGGTGAACTCGATCTGAATCACCTGGCTGGACTCCCGGACGCTGAGATAATGAAACAACTGACACCCTACTACGGCATCGGGCCCTGGACCGTAGAGATGCTGTTGATATTCGGATTCGGGAGGATGGACGTGTTTTCCGGTGGCGATCTGGCGCTACGCAAGGCAATTGGGTTACTGCACGATCACGACACCCCACCGGACGCCCGGCAATCGGTTGAAATTGCCCGGCAGTGGGCCCCTTACCGCACCGTCGCCAGCTGGTATCTGTGGCGCACGGTTGATCCGCTGGCCTGAACCGAACCGGTCGATCTCAGGGGTTCACCGGTCGCAAGGTTATCGCTCGTTCCGGGCAGGCCTGGGCACAGAGGTTGCAGCCACGGCAATCTTCAGCACGAACCGCGTAGGCCTGCTTCCCGCCATGGGCCCAGGTCTTGAGTTTGCCGATCAAAGACTGGCCGGCCTTGTCTTCGGCCGTTAGCGGCCGCAACTCAAATACGTTGTAGGGACAGACATCCATGCAAGGGCCTTTGGCTTCGCATTTATTGCGGTTCACCTCCGGGTATACCCGCCCTGCTTCAGCGCATGAATCGCTCATTGGTTTCTCCTCTCCGTTAGATTAATTCTATTATGCTGGCCGGAATCTGGCACGCAGCCGCGAGGGGTGGTTACTGCCTTGGCAGTCAACATTTGTCCAGCAACTGCTGATTTACCTTGCCCCAAGCCGGCCAGGTCCTCGCAGGGGCCGGGCACAGCTGATTACCGGCCTGGTGCCACTATTTCTTCGCCATTTTTGCCCAACTGTCACGCAGGGTCACGGTACGATTAAACACGGGCGCACCCGGCTGGCTGTCACGGCTGTCGAGACAGAAATAACCGAGCCGCTCAAACTGCACGGTGGCCCGGTCGCTGATTTGCGCCAGCGACGGCTCCAATTTGGCATCGGCCATGATGGTCAGCGATTGCGGGTTCAACAGTTCAAGAAACTCATCAGCACCCGCAGGATTAGGATCCATAAACAGCCGATCGTAGAGCCGTACCTCGGCATCCACGGCGTGAGCGGCCGACACCCAGTGAATGGTGCCTTTAACCTTGCGACCGTCGGGCGCATTACCGCCACGGGTCGCCGGGTCGTAGCTGCAGTGAAGTTCCACCACCTCGCCCGCATCATTTTTTACCACCTGGTCACAGGTGATCAGATAGGCATAGCGCAAGCGCACCTCGCGCCCTACCGAAAGCCGGAAGAATTTTTTCGGTGCATCTTCCATAAAATCTTCCCGCTCCACCCAAAGCTCACGGCTAAAGGGCAATTCGCGGCTGCCCATCTGCGGATGTTGCGGATGATTCCGGGCGCTCAGCAGTTCACTCTCTCCTTGC
The DNA here is from genome assembly GCA_038113925.1 of Gammaproteobacteria bacterium. Lineage (GTDB taxonomy): Bacteria > Pseudomonadota > Gammaproteobacteria > Immundisolibacterales > Immundisolibacteraceae > QNFC01. The sequence continues at coordinate 7,567 of JAYNPV010000083.1, forward strand.
GGGTAATTGGTAATCACCACCTTGAGAGGGTTGATCACGCCCAGCACCCTGGGCACATCGGCCAGATCTTCGCGGATACAGTTTTCCAACACCCCCATTTCGACAATATTGTCTTTACGGGTCACGCCGATGCGTTGGCAAAAATCGCGAATAGCTGCCGGCGTATAGCCGCGCCGGCGCAGACCCGAAATGGTGGGCATGCGGGGATCGTCCCAGCCGCTCACCTTTTCCTCGGTCACCAGGGTTTGCAGTTTGCGCTTTGACATTACCGTGTAGTCGAGGGAAAGTAGGGAAAACTCGATCTGTTGCGGATGCTGCTCCGTTTGCAGGGTATCAAGCACCCAGTCGTAGAGTGGCCGGTGATCTTCAAATTCGAGGGTACAGAGCGAATGGGTAATGCCTTCGATGGCATCAGAGAGACAGTGGGTGAAGTCGTACATGGGATAGATACACCAGCGGTCTCCGGTCTGCTGATGATGGGCATGCTTGATGGCGGTTTCCGCATCTGGCATAAAGGCAAAATCTTCTGGTTTATGCGGATATCCATGATCAACATTGATAACACCATCGCGATCAAGGAATATGGCAGGGCGAAGAC
>JAYNPV010000083.1:8174-10560 GCA_038113925.1 Gammaproteobacteria bacterium
ATGCGATAAATCGCCGGATCGCGCAGGTTGATATTGGGCGCGGCCATGTCGATCCTGGCCCGCAACAGACAGGCACCATCGGCGAATTCCCCCGCGCGCATGCGTCGAAACAGGTCAAGGTTCTCTTCCACACTGCGGTCTCGGTAGGGACTATTGCGGCCCGGCTCGGTAAGGGTGCCGCGATATTCGCGCAACTGCTCCGCATTCAGGTCACACACATAGGCCTTACCCAGTTCGATCAGTTTTTCCGCGTAAAGATAGAGCTGCTCGAAATAGTCGGAAGAGTGAAACAGGTTTTCCCCCCAGTCGAAACCGAGCCATTTGACATCCTCTTTAATCGCCTCGACAAACTCCGCCTCTTCTCTGGCCGGGTTGGTGTCGTCAAAACGCAGATGGCAGACGGCATCCGGGTAATCCTCGGCGATGCCGAAGTTGAGACAGATCGATTTGGCGTGACCAATATGCAGATAGCCGTTGGGTTCCGGCGGAAAACGGGTCAACACCTGGCCGCCGTGCTTCCCCGCCCCCCGGTCCGCATCAATGATCTGACGAATAAAGTTGCTGGCGGGGGTCTGTTCGTCGTTCACCGGTTGGTCACTCATTGGCGCGCAGGGGTCTCGATTAAAAAAGCGGGGGGATAAAAGCTGGCTATTTTAGCTAATCAGGGCGCTGTTCCGACAGATTGACTTCATGGCAGGAGCAAATTGCATCACTGAACAGCATGTGAGGATTCAATAATCCCCAGCAGACAGGCACTCCTGGCAGAATCGATCACCGGACTGGGTGAGTAGCCGAACTAGTGTTCGGATACGCGGACAGCAAACGAAAAAAATCAGTAGGATACCCCTGAGATAACTATTTGTTTCGGCAAAGGAGGGGGAAATGGCCACCACTAATTCAACCACCATTCGGGTGGAGTTTTTTCACGATGTGATGTCCTGCTGGTGTTTTCATGCGTCGGAAAGGTTGCGAGCCATAGTCGCCGATCAACCGGACATTGAGGTGATCCACCGCTCATGGCCGCTAGCGACGGACCCGAGCCTGCTGGGCAAGCTGTTTCCGAGCATGGACGCGGCTCGCGAGGAGATATGCGGCGAGCACTGGAAAGACTCCCACGACGTAGAAAATGATCCACGGATCAACTACCCGTTGATGCTCACCCGTAGTTTTGACTACCCCTATTCCATGCCCAGCCAGCGCGGTTGCAAGGCGGCGCAAAAACAGGGCGGCCATCAGGCCCACTGGGATTATTTTGACCGGGCACAAAAAGCCCATCTGACCGATTGTATCGACACCGCTGACCCGCAGGTACTGGCACAGTGCGCGGCGGATGTGGGGCTGGATGTCGATCAATGGCGCGCAGACTTCGAGGACACTGCAGCCCGAGATGCCGAGATCTTCGCTGACGTGGAGATCGCCAAAGGCTACGGCATTTTGCGAGCGCCGACACTGGTGGCCGACGGCAAACACCAGTGCCATGGTGAGTGCTGGTCAACTTTTGGCCACCGTATCACCACCGAACGGCTGCAGATGTATTTCGAAGATATCCGCCGAGGCCGCCAGATAGGACGAACCTGAAACGACGGTTATGCTCAGAGGGCATTGGTTACTCATTCAGGGCATTACCCTTGACATTCGATTTTGAAGAGCTCGATTTTCAACAGACCCCGCTGGGTGAAATCAGTCTGCGCCGGCGCAGCGATCCCCGCCTGGACCATCAGCAGCTTTATGAAGTAAAGCTGGGCGAAGAGTTCCTGATGTCGAGCCTGTTTACCGAGGCGGAAGTTCAGCTCGCCCACCTGGCGCTGTCCAGACTTGCCGGCGACCAGCTAACAGTGATAGTCGGCGGCCTCGGACTCGGGTACACCGCCGCAGCCGCGCTTGAGCACCGCAGCGTCGAGTCGCTGACGGTAATCGAGGTAATGGCACCGGTGATCGACTGGCATCGGCGTCAACTGGTTCCCCTGGGGCAAGCTCTCACGGGCGACCCCCGCTGCAGCCTGCGCGAAGACGATTTCTTTGCCGTGGCTACCGCTGCAGAAACCGGCTTTTACGGCCAACCGGTCGATGCTGTGCTGCTGGATATTGATCATTCACCGAGACGCTGGCTTAACCCGGGAAACGGCAGTTTTTATTCTACGACCGGACTGGCCAGAGTCGCTGAAAAACTGCTTCCCGGTGGCATCTTTGGGCTCTGGTCTGACGATCCTGAAGAACCGGAATTTGTCGCCCTGCTAAACACAGTCTTTCACCGATCATCCGCGCACAAGGTCGAATTCGATAACCCCTACACCGGCGGAATATCTACCAATACCGTCTACCTTGGTTATAAAGGAGGCTCTGAATAACTCATGAACTCGTATCAGGCGCTCGGAACGTCCCTCTT
>JAYNPV010000084.1:0-8223 GCA_038113925.1 Gammaproteobacteria bacterium
AAATTGGTCTGCACCATTTACAGTCAGAGGGTGATAACGAATTTGACGGCAATTTCACTAACGAAGCGGATTTTTATCAGCAGGTCAGTGGCGGCAAGGTTACCTGGGAGGCAACCGATGCCTGGACAGTTACCGCTCGCGCAGGAATTAACAAAGACGAAAGCGAAAACGAAATCAACGGTGTCTTCGCCAGCAGATTCGACAGCCAACGAATCACCCGTTCGCTGCAAAGCGATTACCGGCTCACCGACGATCAACTGGTAACCCTGGGCTACGACTTCCACGATGACCAGATTGATAGTAGTAACGCCTTTGTTGAAACCAGTCGACGCAATGAGGGGGTTTTCGGGCAGTACCAGACGCAGATAGGTCAATGGTCGCTGCAGGCAAGCGGCCGACGCGACAGCAATGAGCAGTTCGGCAGTCATGAAACCGGCAGTCTGGCAATCGGCTATTCTGCCGACAATGGCGTAAACACCTTGGTGAGCCACGGCACGGCGTACAAAGCCCCCACCTTCAACGAGTTATATTTTCCTTTCTTCGGTAACCCTGGACTCGACCCGGAAGAATCCCGATCCACCGAACTGGGCTTTTCCGGCTCGACCGACCGCTATGACTGGTCGGCTAATTTTTTCCACACCTCGGTGGACGAACTGATCTCATTCGATTCGGTGATCTTCGCCCCGGCAAACCTCTCCGAGGCGACCATCCGGGGCGCAGAGTTTCAGCTCCGCACCGAAATTGCCGGTTGGTCTATCGACAGTCTGGTTTCCTTTCTGGATGCAAAAAATAACGACAGCGGCGCAAATAATGACAAGCTGCTGCCAAGGCGGGCGCGTCGCTCGCTACGAATAGATGCCGACCAGAGCGCTGGCCAGTGGCATTACGGCGGCACTCTTATCGCCCGGGGCAGGGCCTACGACGACCTGGCTAATACCGACTCTATCGGCGGCTTCGTCACCCTCGACTTGCGTACCGCCTACCAACTCAACCGACAGTTTCAACTACAATTAAAAGTGAACAATTTGCTTGATAAAAAATACAGTACCGCCTCTCAATTCAATCAGGATGGCACCCACCTGATGATGACCCTGCGCTGGCAACAGCCGGGATAGTGGCTTCAGGTGGGCCGGGGGAATTTAGGGGGAGATTAATAATTCACCCCTGGCCCATCCCCGAGCCATTTTTTTGTAAACTGCGACCTATATTTTTCTGGAGATAGCAATGACATTCACCAAAACCGGGCAACGCCTGCTGCTGTTAGTTATCTTTGCGCTACTGATGCTGGTCACGCGCAGTCACCACATCGCCACTCCGCTGCATCTGCCGGATGCCAGTGTGGCGCTGTTTTTTCTCGCCGGGCTATTTCTACGCGGCAGGTGGGGTTATCTGGCCACGATGATGATTGCCGCCGGTGCCATCGATTACTGGGCCATTAATTACAATGGAGTGAGCAGTTTCTGTGTAAGTCCTGCTTACATGATGCTGGTGCCCACTTATGCGCTGCTATGGTTCAGTGGCAGCTGGGTTAGCCGTCGGGTAGAAGCCGGACACGGGCTGGTGCCAGCCGCGGCAGGCTCGATTCTGGTCTCCGGCTTTGCCGCCCATCTTCTCTCCAGCGGCAGTTTTTATTTCTTCTCCGGCGTCTTTGCCGATACCACTCTATTGCATTTTGCCGAACGGACGCTGCAATACGCCCCCGCTTATGTCGGTTTCGCCGCCATGTATGTGGGCATTGCCACTCTGCTTTGCCTGCTGTTTTTGCCACAAGGTGCCGAAGGGTCTGAACTGCAGGCCCATTAAATCGCGATAAGAGCTGTTTAACTCGCCGTCACCATGGGTAATCGACTGTCAAAAATCTACACCCGTACCGGCGATGACGGCACCACCGGCCTGGGCGATGGCAGCCGCATCGAAAAAGATTCGCTGCGGGTTGAGGCCTACGGCACGGTGGATGAACTCAATAGCGTGCTGGGGGTTTTACTGGCCACCGGTGGCAGTGAACCCTTTAATGATCTGTTGAGCGACATCCAGCACAACCTGTTCGATCTGGGGGGCGAGCTCTGTATACCGGGGCACACGGCAATAACCGCTGCACAGGTCTCCTGGCTGGAACAGCAACTGGACAGTTTAAATAGTGATCTGGAACCACTGAAAGATTTTATTCTGCCCGGTGGCTCGGCGGCAGCGGCCCACTGTCACGTCGCCCGTACCGTCTGCCGACGGGCGGAGCGGCTGGTGGTTAAACTTGCACGAAGCGAAGAAATTAATCCGGTCGGGTTGAAATACCTGAACCGGTTATCTGATCTGCTGTTCGTGCTTGGCCGGAAACTCAATGAACACCAGGGAGTCGACGACCGTCTCTGGCAGCATCATCGAAACCGCTAAACAGTCTACTCCTGAGGGACCTGCCGCGGCCTGCCGCGCTCATCCACGGCGACAAAAGTCAGTTCCGCCTTGGTCACCCGGACCCCCTCATCCGGCGTGGTTGAGCGCTGTGCGTAAGCCTCAACCTTAATGGTCAGGGAAGTGTTGCCCACCCGGGTAACCTGGCCGTAAAAGGTCACCAGGTCCCCCACATATACCGGCTGTTTAAACTCGAAGGAATTGACCGCGACGGTGACCGCTCGACCCCGAGCCCTTTGGGCGGCCACCACGCCGGCCGCTAGATCGACCTGAGACATCAACCAGCCGCCAAAAATGTCACCCGTGGGATTGGTGTCCGCCGGCATGGCTATTACCCGTATCGCCAGTTGACCTTCAGGCTTGTTTGGACTGTCATCGTTCATTAATCTGCTCTCTGAATATTAATAGGCAAGGACCGTTTGTCGGACTTTAACCACCATTCGTCGATTAGGACGTGCATGGGTATATGCCCCGGGGGTAAAAACACAGCCATGAAATTAGTAGCTAACAAACAGACCGGTTATACCCTGGCTGAACTGCTGTTAACCATTGCCATTGGTGGCGTGATTACCGGCCTGGCGGTAACTGCATTCCCCAATCTGCTTAAAAACAATCAGATGGTAGGGGATGTCAACACGCTGGTGGGCAATATCAACTTGGCGCGCAGCGAAGCCATAAAACGCAATCTGCCCACCGCATTGTGCCAGACCAATGACAGTCAGGCAGCCACTCCCACCTGTAATGATGTAGCTGCGAACTGGGATAGCGGCTGGTTGATATTTGTTGATGATAACGGTGACCAGATTTTTGATGTCGGAGAATTTTTAATCAGCCGGGGACAACCCTCGGGGGCCATTGATATGGTCGCCGGAATGGGGGCACTTGGCTTTGCCGCCGACGGATTTCTTTCGACCGGCAAGGTATTTGTAAACCTTTGCGATAGTCGCGGCATCAACCACGGTCGTCAACTTTCTATCAGCGTTACCGGCCGCCCCGAAGTGAGCAAAACTTTTGTCGCCGGTACTGACTGCACCGATACGACCGAGTAATCCGGAGTACCCCTCACCATGACCTCTCAACGATCAAAAACTCTGCCGGATCGGCACCATCGACCCGCTGATGGATTCACCCTGATTGAGGTACTTGTCACCCTGCTGATTCTGTCGGTTGGTTTGCTCGGCCTGGCAGGAATGATTGGCCAGTCCCTTAAGTTCAATCAGGGCGGGTATACCCGAAGTCAGGCTACCTTTCTGGCGTATGAAATCATTGATGCCATGCGCGCCGATGCGAGCAATGCCACAGATTACGCTGTCGCCTATGACAACGGCGTTAATCATGTCTGTGTTACCAACCCCACCAGTGCCGACAATCTAGTCGACGCCACCCTCGGCTGCTGGCACGAACGGGTCGCGGCGGAACTACCCGGCGGCACCGCCACGGTAGTCAATGATCCTGACGCTGATAACCCACTCGAATATGAAATAACCTTGATCTGGATTGACCGCAACAACGATAACCAGGCCGTCAATCAGACCTGGACGGTGGAGATCAGCTAATGGTTATTGACGTTAACAATTCGACCCCGAACTCGCCTCAACAGGCGGGATTTACCCTGGTGGAAATAATGACCGCCCTGGTGATCGGCGCCATCCTGATGTTGGGGGCCATCACCATCATGGTCAATAGCAAGGATGCCTATGAAACCCAGGACGATCTGGCGCGACTACAGGAAAACGCCCGCTTTGCGATGAACCTGTTAATCAAGGACATCCGCATGGCCGGCTATTTTGGCTGCAACACCGATAGCGATAATGTCTACGACCACGTTGATAATGGCGCAGCCGGTAACCTGTTTGACAGCAGCTTCGGGCTGGAAGGGTTGAACGATTACACGGACGGAACCTCCACCTGGATGCCTTCCGGTGCCACCACCGGGGCCGTAGAAAATACTATCAACTATTCGGTGGGTAATGATGCCATTACCGTTCGATACCTGGACCCCGCCACTGGGGTTACCATCGACGAAGCCATGCCCCAACCCTCAGCGGTATTGAAAGTGGACTCCGTTGGCAATTTGGTCGACGGCCAGATCATCGCCGTTTCCGACTGCACCAGTACCGATATTATGCAGTTGACTCAGGTGATGACCGGCAGCCAGAGCCTGCAGCACAACACAGGAAGCGGCGTACCGGGGAATGAAAGTTCACAGGTTAAATTCAATTTCCCCGGATGCAACGCGCCCAACTGCCTGAGCAAGGCTTACGATGAGGGGGCCAGAGTCATGTCAATAAAGGCTGTCCGCTATTACGTGGAAGACGGGGCCTTACATCGGCTGATGGTTTCTCCCACTGCGGACGCCAGCGACGCCGACTCCGAGATAGCCTCACAGGAGCTTGTCGATGGCGTCGACTCGCTACAGATCACCTACGGTCGGGATACCACCGGCAACGGGGTTGCCGATACCTACGACACGGCAGACAACATTGCCCAGGCATTGTGGGCCAACGTGTCCACCGTGCGCCTGGCCATGCTGTTTAATACCGTCGATGGTTATGGCCAGCAGCTGGACACCAAAACCTACGATGTCAACGGCGTTAATTTTGATCCGGCGGACGATAACCGCCGCCGTCGACTCTTCACTACCACCGTATTACTCAGAAACCCACAGTGATGAAAATGCCAAACAGACCCCAGAAAATGCCTGCAACGCTGCCCCGCCAGCAGGGCGCCGTGCTCATTGTTGCTCTGGTACTGCTGACCGTACTGACTTTTATTGCGGTAACGGCGCTGAATACCAGTGGTATGGAAGAAAAAATGGCCGGCAATACGCAGGAGAATCATCGCTCCTTCCAGACCGCTGAAACCGGCCTGGCCAACGCCTTTGCTGACTCAACACAGTTTGTACTCACCGAAGACGGCACGCTTGCCGGCTGCGCGGCCAACGCCGGCTCTAAACTCGATTTAACCGATGTCGGCGATTATTCAGCAGACGGGGCAGTCTGCACGGCTTTTGTTATGTGGACACCGCCTCCCCGAGGTTCGGGGTACAGCGTGTCCAGTTTTTCAGCGGCCCATTTTGAAATGACCAGCACCGGGACCACCGACTCTTTAGCGACCACCATTCTCAATGCCGGGGCTTATCAGATCGCCCCCGGCGGCAGTTAATTACCCGACAGGGGGTTTAATCATGAAACCGAAACTAGACACCATAAAGGCTTTTATTATTAGTTTTTGTTTTTCGCTCACCTATGCCACCACCGTTCTTGCGGATGATACCGACATCTATCTGGGCGACCCTGACGCGGCGATAATAAAGCCCAACGTGCTGTTTGTTCTGGATACCTCTGACAGCATGAGCAACGAAGTACCGGGAACCGGCAAAGACCGTCTGGCCAATATGCGTGATGCCATGACTCAACTGGTGCAGGATCTCGATAACGTCAATGTGGGTCTAATGCGTTTTAATGGCCGACGCACTGGAGCGATTATTTTTCCGGTGAGTGATCTGGATGCCAACCTTTCTGTATTGCCGTCTGAAACTGATCTCACTGCACGCAGCCTGGCTTTTACTGTGAGCGACCCCAATGATGACGCCTCGGAAACCACTGACACAGGGGCGGTAATGCTCAATGAGGCGTCGCTCAGTATCAACGATGAATCCACACCCGTTACCCTGGAGATCCCTATCGCCTCAGGATCCGATAACGCACGGGCCAACCTGCTAGACGACGACTCAAACGTTGGTGCTTTACAACTTAATATCACCAACAGTTTCAAGAACAACTATGGAATGGGTCTGCGATTCACCAATTTGGCGATTCCTGCAGATGCGCAGATCACCTCCGCGGCAATAAAGTTTACTGCCCGATTAAATGGCAGTGGTGTAATCAACACTATTATTCAGGGACAAAAAGATATCGCCCCGGCTGCTTTTACGGCCACTGACGATATGGAAGATAGCGGTCAGCGCCCAAAGACCAGCGCCAGCGTGAGCTGGACACCCCCAGATTTTGTCGCAGCCCAGGAGTATGTCACCGACGATATCACCCCGATTATCGAAGAACTGACCGACGGTGCCGCCGGCTGGGTGGCAGGTAGCGATATGGTGCTATTTGTCTTTCCCGTATCGGGGGATAAAAATGCCATCCGTCAACCAATACGGCACCAGGACAGCGCGACGCTAAATCCCAGGTTGGTTATCAATTATGTGTTGCCTAAACAACGTATCGCCACGCGCTTTCAAAAAGTTAATATTCCCCAGGGCGCCAGCATTACCAGCGCCTATATTGATTTCATCTCTGCCGACCCGGCAGCTAATCAGCCATTTCCCATCACCACTCAGATTCACGCAGAGGCTACCGATGACGCCGCAGCTTACAGCACGGCACCCTTTGATATATCCACTCGGACCTACACAGGTAATAGCGTTCCCTGGACCTTGCCAGCCGTTTATACCCCCCCTCTTACCACCAACCAGCTGATCACCCCGGCCGCGGATGTCACTTCGCTGGTACAGGAGGTTGTCAACCGCCCAGGCTGGTGCGGTGGCAATGCCATGGCGTTCAAGTTTGAGACCAGCCAGTTTGCCGGCGGATTAAAGGTGCTGAAATCCTCCGATACGCCCACGGACGAGAATAATCCGTCAGGCGCGCCGGTATTACGGGTGGTATTTGACCAGACCGCCGTGCCCCCTGGAGGAGGTTGTATTCGTAAACAACTGACCTACCAGCCGGAACACCCCAAAGATGACGCTACTCAAAAACTTAGCAAGAGTAAGCTAACGCTCGGTGGTGAATTAGAAACCGATAACCGTATCGTGGGTTTACGATTTCCCGGCGTGCAGCTGGAGCCTGACGATGTCATTGTTGATGCTCACCTTGAGTTAACCCATATTTTAGCGGGAACAGGTGCCATCGACATGACCATCGCCGGTCACGACGCGGGCAACTTGATCCGTTTTAGCAAGTTCGAACTTCTTAACGATTTCTTGGCCAAACCACGTACTACGGCCAGCGTCCCCTGGAATATTCCTAATGATAACGCCCAGGATGAAAAAGTTGTCTCTCCCGATCTAACCAGCATCATCAGCGAGATTATTCAGGACCCGGGCAATAACTGGAGTCGCGGCAATAGCTTGGGGCTCTACCTGGAAAACTTCACTAATGACCGCCTTTTTCATTCAGCAAATACCAACGCCGCGCTCTCACCACGGCTAAAACTGACCATCGAAACCAAAGCGTCATCCGTGATCACCGTCCGCGAACGCATGCTGGAATTAATCAATGAACAGACCCACACCCTAAACCGAACACCTTCCATCGAGACGCTTCTCGAAGCCGCCTATTATTGGCGGGGAGAAAACGTCTATTACGGCACCCATCGGGGCCAGGGTGGTTTTCCCAATGGCGTTCCCAACCCCAACGATCAGGACACTGCAGGCGACCCGGACCTCGGGATGAACTTTGGCCGGGTAAGTCACCCCGACAGTTATACCGGAGGCACGCTGAAGCAGTCCCCCGGTTGTGACAATACTAATCTCGATGCCCCCGAGTGTTTTGACGAGGTTATCGATGGTGCACCGGTCTATAACAGCCCGATGGAAATTGGCGAATGTCAGAACAACTATATGATTTTTCTGTCCGATGGAGCACCGACAGAAAACAACGAGGCGCCTGCGTTAATTCAGGCAATGACCGGTGATGAAAGTTGCGCCACGAATTCCAAAGGCAACAATGGTGCTTGCGGCATTAACCTGTTGGAGTATCTGAAGGAAGAAGATCAGAGCAGTACGCTGGACGGCGATCAGACGGTTACTAC
>JAYNPV010000084.1:8233-10461 GCA_038113925.1 Gammaproteobacteria bacterium
CATCGGCTTTAATATTGGCGATGCGGGCAACGAGTCTACCGTTGATTTCATGATTGAACTGGCTGAGGCTGGGGGGGGCGAATTCAAATCCGCTGATACCGCCGCCGAGCTCAGCGACTCTTTACTGGCTATTTTCAAGGAGATATACGAAGACCCCTCTTCATTTGCCGCCCCTGCATTGCAGGTTAACGCCTTTAACAAGTTACAACATCGCGACGAGGTCTATTTTTCGCTGTTCGCCCCCTCCGACACCACTCGCTGGGACGGTAATATCAAAAAGTACAGGGTTTGTGATGGCGATGGTTGCACACTTGGCGAGATACTGGATTCCGAGGATGCCCCTGCCATTAATTCAAATGGAGTCATTGACGACAATGCGAAGAGTTTCTGGAGCGACGCCATTGACGGACCCGATATAAAGGCCGGTGGTGCCGGCAAAGTGGTCCCGGCCCCCATACTTAGAAATATATACACCTATACTGGGGCTACCGATCCGGTTAATGTCGACTTGGGCGATCCGGAACATGAACTAACCATTGAAAATTTCGACAATCTCGATACCTTACTGGGGTTTGCCGATAGCACCATCAGTAATCCACCACCTGATCCCGCCACGGATGATGCAGACCCGGATTTACTTGATTTAATCCAATGGATACGCGGGGTTGATGTCTTTGATGACGACGACGACAACAATGTCTCTGAAAGCCGCTGGCCGATTGCTGATCCGCTTCATGGCAGCCCGGTGGCGTTGACCTACGGCTGCCAGGACGGCGTGCCTGGTACTCCCTGTGAAGATGGTGGTGACAACGCCATCATCAAAGTCTTTATCACCGGTAACGATGGCAGCGTACGCATGCTAAACGGTAATAACGGCACTAACGGAGGGGTAGAAGAGTGGGTGTTCTATCCTCAAATTATGCTAGAGCAACAAGCCGAACTGGCCCTGAATGCTGAAAATCCCCATTTATATGGGATCGACAATACCCCCACGGTTATTCAGGCTGACCTGAATGGCGATGCGATGATCGACCCGCTGACCGGCGAGTACATTCGCCTCTATTTCAGCATGCGTCGCGGCGGAGACAGTATTTTCGCCCTTGACGTCACCCCGGATTCCGGTGTGCTCGAGGAGACAGACGCCACCGGTGGCATCACCCCCACTTATATGTGGCGCATTGACGGATCCAGTACATATTTTCCCAACCTGGGCGATACCTGGTCACGTCCACTGCCTGCCCGGGTGAGGGTACCCAAGAGCGGCGGTAACGATGGCGATAGCGAGCTCAAAACCGTGCTCATCTTCGCTGGCGGATATGACGAGGCCCAGGATGACGGCTTCGGAAAATCCAACCTGGGCAACGCCATCTATATCGTCGACGCAGAAACCGGCGAGCGGATATGGTGGGCCAGCAACGATGAGGTACTCGACGGCAACAGCGATGCCCCCAATCTGGTATTAACTGAAATGGACTACCCGATACCTTCAGATATTGCCCTGGTCGATTCAGCCGGGGATGGGGCCATAAACAGGCTTTATGTCGGCGACATGGGTGGCCAGATATGGCGCATTGACCTGGATGATCAACTCGGTGGGCCTTCAACCGGGCCGGCGAACAAACGTGATGACACGTCAGGTGCGCGGCTGGCCGTGCTGTCCAACCCTGATCCGGACCCCACGAATGTCGCCGACCACCGCAAGTTTTTCTACCCTCCCGACGTGATTCAGGTAGAGGACACTATTTTTTCCAGCGAAGCCTCATATGACCTGGTAACCATTACTTCCGGCGACCGCGCTAACCCGCTTGAAGAAGAGGTACTCAACAGAGCCTATGGCCTGAGAGACTATGCCATTGATGGGGAATTGACTGAAACCGGTGAAGTCCCGCTGCGCCATGCAGGCTACGATATTGGCGACGGGGTTACCGATGGCGATGTCAATAACGATGGCGCTGACCTCTACGACACCACGGCTAACCTGGTTCAGGTCGGTGACGATGATCAACAGGATTTAGCTACAGAGGCCATGCGGGTCAGTGGTGGCTGGTTTCTCGATTTTACCGACAGCGGGTTAAAGGTCGGTGAGAAAGGATTGTCATCGCCCATTGTCTTGGCCGGAAAACTGTTTTTCACAACCTTTCTGCCGTCGGGGTCCAACGACCCCTGTCAGGTGATCCAGGGCACTGGTCGACTCTACGGCATCAACGCCATCACGGTAAACGCCAACG
>JAYNPV010000085.1:0-9820 GCA_038113925.1 Gammaproteobacteria bacterium
GTTCAGGGCCACCCCATAGGCCCGCCCGAGCTCGCTACTGACCAGCGACTGCGCCACCAGCTGGGTATCCACCTGATTAAACCTGACCAGCACCGAATCCGGCTCCTGCTCAAGTTCGACCGACCGATACTCGATGCTCTCTGCCTTTAGCAGGTCAGTGATGCGCTCGACCAGCTGCTGGTCAACCATCGCATCGCGACGCGCCGATATCTGCAACGCCGGATCGGACCCGTAAAAGTTAGGCAGCGCATAAAGAGCGCCGCCGACAAGCACCAGTAGTACCAGCAGGGTTTTCCACAGGGGGTTTTGATTCATTAGATTCGGTCAGCAGAGTGAGAGTAAAAGCGCGGAGGCGGAGCTTGACTAAATATTTTTGATGGTACCTTTGGGCAACACCTGGGCGATCGCATTGCGCTGCACATTCACCTCGACCCCGCTGGCGAGTTCCACACCCAGGTAGGTGTCGCCCGCCTTAACAATTTTGCCCACCAGCCCGCCATTGGTGACCACTTCATCACCCTTGTCCAGCGCAGCGACCATATTGCGCTGCTCCTTCTGCCGTTTACTCTGCGGTCTGATGATCATGAAATAAAAAATTACAAACAGCAGCAGCACGAATATGAAGCTGTCGAATCCGGGGGCTGCGGGCGCGGGCTGCGCCGCTGCCATTGCATCGCTGACTAAAAAACCCATGATGGGGAAAATCTCCGAGTAAAGGTCGCTGAAAACCTGGCTGATTGAGCGACACCGCTGCCCGGTGCCGTCGCCAGGGAAGCGAAATTATGCCACAGCCGACCCCTGCTGAGCCTCAAGAAAGGACTGCCTGAATTGCTCGAATCGCTGTTCACTAATCGCCAGCCGAATATCGGCCATCAGCGACTGATAAAACCGGGTGTTATGCAGCGACGCCAGGCGCATACCCAGAAGTTCATCGTTTGCCAGCAGGTGGCGCAGATAAGCGCGGCTGAAATTCTGGCAGCAGTAACAATCACAGGATTCATCGACCGGCCGGGTATCCGCCACGTTGCTGGCATTACGAATGCGCAGAATACCGCGACTGGTGAACAGGTGGCCATGGCGGGCATTGCGGGTGGGCATGACACAATCAAACATATCCACGCCATGGCTGACCGCCTGCAGAATATCCGCCGGGGTGCCCACCCCCATCAAATAACGGGGCTTATCAGCGGGTAACGCCGGCACCGAATGGGCGAGTATTCTCAGCATATCCTCTTTGGGTTCACCCACGGAAAGCCCGCCCAGGGCATAACCGTCGAATCCGATTTCAAGGAGCCCCTGCAGCGATTCGTCCCGCAGCGATTCATGCATACCCCCCTGGACAATACCAAACAGCGCCGCGCTGCTATCACCATGGGCTTTTCGACTACGGGCAGCCCAGCGCAAGGAAAGTTCCATGGAGGTTCGTGCCTGCTCCAGGTCCGCCGGATAAGGGGTGCATTCGTCAAATATCATCACGATATCGCTGCCCAGGGCCGCCTGGGTCGCCATCGACTCTTCCGGCCCAAGAAACACCAGTGATCCATCCCTGGGGGAACGAAATTCCACCCCCTGTTCACTGATTTTGCGGCTGGTTTGCAGACTGAATACCTGAAAACCACCCGAATCAGTCAGTATGGGTCCCGACCAGGCCATAAAATCGTGGAGGTCACCGTGGGCGGATATAACCTCCGTTCCCGGCTTTAAAAAAAGATGGAAGGTATTACCCAGTACAATCTGCGCACCGCTGTCGATCAGTTCCGCCGGCGAAAGGGATTTGACCGTCGCCTGGGTACCCACCGGCATAAATGCCGGGGTATCGACCGTTCCGCGGGGAAAGCACATCTGCCCTCGGCGCGCCGCCCCATCCACCGCTGACAGGGAGAACTCCATCCTGCTCATGACGACTCCCTGCGCTCCAGAAACATGGCATCTCCATAACTGAAAAAGCGGTACTCCGACTCCACCGCGTGCCGGTAGGCCGCCATCACCCGCTGATGCCCCGAAAACGCACTCACCAGCATCAGCAGCGTGGACTCGGGGAGATGAAAATTGGTAATCAGGGCATCCACCAGCTGAAACCGATATCCCGGCGTGATGAACAGCCGGGTATCGCCCTCAAAAGGGACCGCCTGACCCTCTTCGGTCGCCGATTCCAGCGCCCGTAATGAGGTGGTCCCCACCGCCACCACGCGGCCACCCCGACGGCGGCACTGATTAACCTTATCGGCCACATCACGGCTCACCGACAACCACTCCGCGTGCATTTTATGATCAGCCAGGTTATCCACCCGAACCGGCTGAAAGGTACCGGCACCGACGTGCAGCGTTACCTCGGCAACGTCAACCCCGGCGGCCTCGATCTGGCTAACCATCTGCCGATCAAAATGGAGCCCCGCCGTCGGTGCCGCGACGGCACCCTGAACCGCTGAGTAGACCGTCTGGTAGCGTTCCAGATCGTCCTGATCGGGAGGACGCTCTATGTAAGGTGGCAGGGGTAACTGCCCGATCTGCTCTAGCAAATCGCCGATGGGTTCGGCAAAGCGCAAACGAAAAAACGGCCCCTCCCGATCAACCACCCGGGCATGAAATCCTTCGTCAAAAATCAGTCGCGACCCCGGTTTGGGGGCATGGCTAGCACGAATCTGCACCAGGGCTTCATCCTCGCCAAGGGTGCGTTCCATCAACACCTCTATTTTCCCACCGCTCTCCTTGACCCCGCTAAATCGGGCGGCGATCACCCGGGTATTGTTCATCACCAGCAAATCGCCCGAACGCAGCAGGTCGGGTAGCTGACTAAACTGACGGTCCTGCGGATCACCGACCCCCGGCAGATAAAGCAACCGGGAGTCTCGTCTGTTGGGCAGAGGTTGCTGGGCAATCAGCCGCGGTGGCAGGTGATAGTGAAAATCGGAGAGGCGCATGGGCGCGGGATGATACCAAAGCCCCACTCGCCGGACAGCCCAAATGTGTGCCGAGCCGAATCGGCTTGTTCAATTGATTATAAGGATTGGCCGTAGGGGTTTACTGGCGTCGGTCAACCGCTATAATTCGCGGCTCAAAAGTGCCGGGGTGGCGAAACTGGTAGACGCACCAGACTCAAAATCTGGCGGGGGCAACTCCGTGTCGGTTCGACTCCGACCCTCGGCACCATACCACCTGATATCAGCTTTCCAGCCGACTCTGACTCCTGCTGATCATTTATTCTTCCGGGCGGTCTGCCGCCCGCAACGGACTTCAACGAAGCTGATATCGTCCCGCTGATCTTCGGCTTGGCGACCGGTAACCCTGAACTCTTCCCTGAGGATGGCGAATCCTTGATCCGGGGGAGTTTTTTGCAGCAATGCTTGTAACCCTGCGCTGCCCAGCATCTGCCCCTGCTCATTTAACCGCTCTTCGGCGCCGTCGCTGAACAGATAGAGACGACTCTCTGACGGCAGGTCGTGGTGCACAGAACCAGCCTCAAAATTGCCGTCCTCCTCTATTCCCAGGGGCATATGTTGAGACGAAAATTCGTAAATTAAATTACCCTGTCCATCGAGCAGAAGTGCCTGCGGCATGCCACCGAACCAACCCTCAAGGTGTTCGTAGGCTGGGTCGAAGCAGAGCAGATTCGCCGCGAAAAACATGGATTCGGGCAAGCTCTGCCGCAGATAGCCATTGATTTTTCGGGCCAGCTGCGGCAGCGCAACCCCCTGATTACATAACTCGAAAAATGCCTGCTGCACCGGCAGGGTGCCCATCGCGGCCTGCAGACCGTGGCCGGTAAAATCACCTATCAGCAGATAGGTCTGTCCGGAAGGTCCCCTCTCCACCAGGATCAGGTCTCCGTTAAAGGCTGACGCCGGCGACGAGTGATACGAAATTCGGCCGGGGTCCTGAAAACTGCGTTGCAGTGCCTTATCAAAAAAGTGGCTAATCAGGTCAGCTTCCTGGCGCAGCCGTCTGTTGTAGCGGGCCAGCTCGCGGTTCTGATTCACCAGTTGATGGTTTAATTCTCGAATTCTGAGGTGGGCACTGATTTTGGATTCCAGCACCGCTGCGCTGACCGGTTGACTGATAAAGTCATCTCCGCCCGCGCTAAGCGCCTGAGCCAGAGAAGTGTCCGCGCTGTCGGCGGTGACAAAAATAATCGGCAGATAAGCTTCATCGAAACCCGCTTTGATCCGCCGGGCGGCCTCATAGCCATCCATGTTCGGCATACTGATGTCGAGCAGCACAAGATCGGGATCCGCCTCGACGGCCACTCTTGTGGCTTGCAGACCATCCTCCGCTTCGATCGTCTGGTGCCCGAAGCTCTCGCACATTTTTCGAATCAGTAAACGGTTGGGTAGCAGGTCATCGACTACCAGAAGCTTTGCCATCAGCGGAAGTTTCCAGGCCTATTCAATGGTGAATTTTTTTTCGAAATGCACGGCAGCCAACAGACCCGCTACCTCGGAATTACCGACCAGCAGAGTGATTTCGCCGTCAGCCTTACCCAGCTGACTTTTCATCAGCAACAGAACTCCCAGTGCCGCGCTATCCAGGTGGGGGCACTCCCTCAAATCAACCGTAATCGCCGCCTGTTGCCAGGGCTGTTGTTCATAAGCGGCACGAAACTCCATGACGCGATCAAAGTTGAGAATATCGTCAACACGGATAGTCGCGCGTTCAGTTTCAATGTCGAAGTCAGCGGTTATCGTCATCACTACCCTGCATCTGGGTGTATTTATTCTGGCGGGTTAATTGGTCGGGGAGGCTGCTTTTCACAACATACTATCGACCGGGCGTCGCATTTCTCAACGAAAAAAACATTGGCGAATGCTAAAAGGGGCAATAACCGATCAACTCGATTATTGCCCCCCTCACCTATCTAGCGATTACCCGGCTATAACGAATTGTGTGTACCATCACAGAAAGGCGGGTTTTTGGTCTGTTTGCAGCCACACCAGGCCACGGTTCCAGCCTCCTTTATCTCGTGCAGTAAAGGCGTGTAGGCGGTCCCTTTGTGGGCACCATCACAAAACGGCTGATCACCCGACTTGCTACAGGAACACCAGTAGTACTCCCCTGGATCCATCTCTTCGATGTAAGGAGCCTTCTGCTCCGGATTAAGGTCACTCATTGCTCTCTCCTCAGAGATTAATTTTTATTTCATGCATCGCCATCACTGGCAATCTGGTGACTGGCGGTAAATGCCAGCATTCTTTTGACCGGGGCCACCGCCTTGGCAGCCAGGCCCGGTTCAAGATGAATCTCATTACCCCCCTCGACTAACAGGGTTTGCAGACTCTCAAGTGTATTCATAGCCATCCACGGACAATGGGCACAACTATTACAGGTGGCACTTTTACCTGCTGTGGGCGCCTCAAGGAATCTCTTGCCGGGAGCCAGCTGACGCATTCGGTGAAAAATGCCACGATCAGTAGCAACGATAAAGGTGCTGGCACTACTCTCTACCACGGCCTGAATCAGGGCACTGGTGGACCCCACCGCATCGGCCTGTTCAATCACCGCCGCAGGAGACTCCGGATGCACCAGCACCTCTGCATCCGGGTACTGACGGCGCAACTCTTCAAGCTCACGGGTTTTAAATTCTTCATGAACCAGACAGGCACCCTTCCACATCAACATATCGGCACCGGTCTGCTGCTGTATGTAATGGCCTAGGTGCTGGTCAGGAGCCCAAAGAATGGACTCGCCCCGTGATTTCAGGTCAGACACGATATCGAGCGCGCAACTGGAGGTCACTACCCAGTCCGCCCTGGCCTTCACTGCCGCACTGGTATTGGCGTAGACCACCACCGTTCGTTGTGGGTGCTGATCGCAAAACGCAGAAAACTCATCGATGGGACAACCCAGATCGAGCGAACAGGTTGCTTCCAGTTCCGGCATGATCACCCGCTTTTCCGGGCTTAACATTTTCGCTGTCTCACCCATAAACCGCACCCCTGCTACGACCAGCGTCTGTGCCGGGTGATCGTGGCCGAAACGAGCCATTTCCAGCGAGTCCGACACCAGGCCACCGGTGTAATCAGCCAGTTCCTGGATCAACTCATCGGTGTAGTAATGCGCCACCAGCACCGCATTCTGTTGGTCAAACATTTCCGCAAGCTGATCAAACAGCCGAGCTTTGGCGTCGGCGGTCAGCTCGGGTTCCTGATCGTCATGGGGTTCCGGGAAAAACGATTGTGCAGTGGGTATTTCTGTTATGCCATCCATAGGACCAATATTGGGTGTTATCTACCAAATATCAAGTAAAAAAACCGGGGCGAACTCATCACCCGCCTGCCGCTGCTGAGCACAGGAGCGGTCGAATACATTGCGCGAAGGCGGCTTACCCTGTCAAGCATCCGTCCTGGCTGGATCAAGCAGGTAAAGCCAGTGTTGAACCGGAATTGGATTGTCTCTTTGCAGATGAATCTGGCAGCCGATATTGGCGGTAAGGATCATCTCCGGTTGATCCACAGAGAGAGCGGTTAATTTGTTCTGCCGCAGCTGGTCGCTTAATTCAGGCTGCAACAAACTGTAGGTACCGGCCGATCCACAACAGGTCTCGCTGTGGGCGACCGGCAATAACTGGTGCCCCAACTTCATTAGCAACGCTTCTACCCGGCCACCGAGTTTTAGTCCATGTTGTAACGTGCAGGGCGATTGGAACGCCACCCGCATGACCGGTTTGCGGGCAAGGAATTGCAAATTCTCCTGTTCCAGCACTTCTACCGGGTCTTTTACCAGTTCAGTAATGCGCGCCGCTTTCTGCGCATATTCAGAGTCTGCAGCCAGCAGGCGACCGTAATCGGCCAGGGTCACGCCGCAGCCACTGGCACCGGAGATAATCGCTTCAGCACCCTCACTAATCAGCGGCCACCAGGCGTCAATGTTGTCGCGCATACGCTGCAGGGCCGCCGCTTCGGCCGACAGGTGATGATCGATGGCCCCGCAACAACCGGCAGCCTTCGACTCCACTAAGGTGATACCCAGGCGGTCAAATATCCGCTTCAGGGCTCCATTAATCGAGGGATCTATCGCCGGCTGCACACAGCCCTGTAAAAGCACCATTTTGCGATCGAGTTGTCGACGCGGCTCTCCCCCGGCCCTGCGCAGGGGCGGCACTCTGGAATTCAACGCCGCTGGCAAAATCGGTCTGGCGACACGCCCCAACCCCAAAATGGTCGCGAACAGCGGACGCCGGGTTAACCCCCAACGCAGCAGACGACGCTTGAGCCGCTGACCCATGGGTCGAGCCACCTGCTGCTCCACCAGGTCCCTGCCGATATCCAGGAGTACACTGTATTGGACACCTGCAGGACAAGTGGTCTCGCAGTTTCGGCAGCTCAGGCAACGATCCAGATGTAGCTGCAAGGTTGAGCTGGCCTGCTGCTGTTCGAGGGCCGTTTTAATCTGATAAATTCGTCCACGGGGGCCATCCAGCTCGTCGCCGAGCAACTGATAGGTCGGGCAAGTGACATTACAAAACCCGCAATGTACACACTTGCGCAGCACCTCATCTGCCTGAAGAATATTCCTCTGCTGGCGCTGCTGATCATCGAAATAGCTCTGCATCAGTGCTCTCCCTGCCCGGCCTGGGGGCAGTGAACCTGTAACCGCTGGTCATCAAACACCCCATCCGGGTCGAAGGCTTGTTTGAGCTGTCGGTGCACCCCAACCAGCTCTGGACTGAGCAACACCATGGGAGAGTGGCGATCGCCACCCCGAAAACAGGTCAGTTGAGCGTCTATTTGATCTGCATAATCCGCCAGGGCGGCAGCAGCGGCCTCACCGCGATACCAGCGCTGTGCACCCCCCCAGTCAAGCAGCCATTCGCCCTTTAGCTCGGCGGAATCGGCAAGTTTGGCCGCCGCCGCGCAGGAGACTCGCCAGAGCGGTTCAGCGCCCTGAAACCAGGGCAGGTTTTGATCACGCAACATCGACCACCATTCAGTTGCTTCACCACGTTCATCGCCCCCCACCAGCCGTTGCGCGGCCTCGACCCCTTGCGGGGTGCCGGAGAGCCTGATCGACAACTCCCCCTGATGGTAAACCAGACCCGAAATGGGCAAGGGCAGTCGCTGCCATTCGGTCATTTTTGCTAATGCCTGCTCCATGGATAGGGGCTGGGACAGGGTGAGTTCCCTGGGTCGAATCGGGACCACCCGAATGGAGATATCCAGCAACAGCCCCAGGGTTCCCAGGCTGCCAGCCATCAACCGGGGCACATCAAACCCGGCGACGTTCTTGATCAGTTGACCTCCAAAATGGAGCCGTTCCCCGCGGCCGTTGACCATGGTGACGCCCAGCACAAAATCCCGGGCCGCGCCCGCCCAGGGGCGACGCGGCCCGGACACCCCCGCTGCGACCGCTCCGCCAAGCGTGCCGCTGGCAACGCCATTAACCGTAAATCGCGGCGGCTCAAACCCCAGACACTGCCCCTGCTCGGCGAGAATAGGCTCCAGTTCAGTCAGCGGCGTTCCGCTGCGCGCGGTAATCACCAGATCACCCGGCTCATAATCGATGACACCGCGATGACCACGAATATCCAGCGGTTCACCCCGGGCCACTCCGGCGTAAAAATGTTTACTCTGCTGGCCGCAAATCACCAACCGTTGCCCTGTCTGGCGAGCCTCAGTGATCCGCTCTAGCAGTTGCGGGGTCATATCCTCTTCAGGCAAAGCGGCCACCTGCTTCCTGCTCGCCAGTCAGGGCTGAAGATCCCGAATCCGTCGCGCTGACACCAATTATCGTCTGCATCAAAACCGTTCCAGTTCGGGGAAAGGAACCCGGCCCTCATGGACATGCAGGCCACCCAGCTCGGCACACCGTTTCGGGGTAGGAATAGCTTTACCGGGATTGAACAGCCCCTCGGGATCAAAAACCCGCTTCAGCCGTTCAAATTGCTCCAGTTCCACGCTGCTGAACTGGTCACAGGCGATATCGAGTTTTTCAGCGCCGATGCCGTGTTCACCACTCACCGTACCACCCAGACTCAGGCACATGGTGAGTATCGCATCCGCCAGCTGCTGAGTTCGCTCAACCTGGTCGGGCTGACTGGCGTCGTAAAGTACCAGCGGGTGAAGATTGCCATCGCCAGCGTGAAACACGTTGGCAACCCGCAGCCGGTACTGCGCACTCAACTCATCCACCCGCCGCAATGCGTAGGAGAGATGACGACGGGGTACAGTGGCATCCATGATGTAAAAATCAGTCGTTACCTGCCCCAGGGCCGGGAAGGCCGCCTTACGCCCGGACCAGAGCTTTATGCGATCTTGCTCGCTGTAGGCCAGGCGCAGATCGTAGGCACCAAACTCTTCAATCACCGCTTTAACGCTCGCCAGCTGCGCCTCGACCTCGGCCTGGGTACCGTCCAGTTCAATCAGCAGTATGGCTGCCGCATCAAGGGGCAGGTCCATGTGTACATAATTTTCCACCACCTCGATCGCGGCATCATCCATCATCTCCAGACCCGCCGGAATAATGCCGGCGGCGATAATATTCATCACTCCCATACCGGCTTTTTCCATATCCGGAAAAGCCACCTGCAGCAGCACGATCGACTCCGGCAGCGGCAATAAATTAACGGTGATTTCGACCACCACACCGAGCATGCCCTCAGAGCCGGTCATTATGGCCATCAGGTCATAACCCGGGGTGTCCAGGCCGCTGCCGCCCAGCGTTACCAACTCACCACGGTGGTCGAAATAGCGCAACTGACGAATATTGTGGGTGGTCAAGCCATATTTAACGCAGTGCACCCCGCCGGAATTCTCCGCCACATTACCGCCAATACTGGAGGCGACCTGGGATGAGGGGTCAGGAGCATAAAAAAGCCCTTCCGCCGCAG
>JAYNPV010000085.1:9830-10417 GCA_038113925.1 Gammaproteobacteria bacterium
CAGCGGCCTCTGAAATGGCCAGATTACGCACCCCCGGCTCGACCACGGCGACCCGGTTATCTGCATCAATTTCGACAATCGCATTAAGTTTGGTCAGCACCAGCAGCACTGCGTCGCTGCGTGGGGTACTGCCGCCGGAGAGGCCGGTACCGGCCCCCCGGGGAATCAGCGCGACGCTCTGCTGATGGGCATAGCAAATCACCGCCTGAACTTGATCCCGGGTTTCGGGTAATACCACCAGCAGCGGTATTTCGCGGATCGCAGTGAGGGCATCGCACTCAAAAGGTTTGAGCTGCTCAAGCTGATCAAGAACACAATGAGAGGGCAATATCTGCCGCAATTCGCTCGCCAAGCGCTGGCGCTGCAGGGGATCTGCATGATCGGCGGTCGCCCCGACAACGATGGTCACCGCCACCGCCCTGCGTTATTGGTTTCGCCGATTCCATCAGTACTGTTTGACACGCTAGCCCCCCCTTTTAATAATCCGCGACCATTTTTCCCCTCTGGGGATCGCCCAGAGGCTATTATTAAATCCCCCAACAACGGCTGACGACATGAACGGCTCGGCAACACTGTTAATTATCGCA